>JBOHMF010000337.1:0-5189 GCA_050730055.1 Allostellaceae bacterium | reverse complement strand
CTCAAGGCCTTCCGCCGGATTGCCACGCGCTACGACAAAACCGACAAAAGCTTTGCTGCCATGATCCATCTTGCCGGAGCGGCAATCGCTCTTCGATGAATGTCAACAGGCCCTAGACAAGATCCGATTTCGAATCGCAAGCCGCCTACCGGCGCGAACTGGTACGGTAATAGGGCTGGTGCTCCGCGGGATCGAAATATCCGGCGTAGAAGCGGCGGACATGGGGCAGCAGCGCCTTGGCGAGCCTGCGCCGCTCGCGTTCCTCCTCGGCGAGGGGTCCTTGCAGGGATTGATGAAGTTCGCGCAGCGCCGCATCGCGATCGATGCGGGTGAAACGGCCGCCCTCATAGATCACCTCGCCCGCGACCATGACGAGATCGACCGCCGCGCTTTTGGCCCGCTGGATCACCGCGTCGAGCAGCGGGGTTTCGGGATCGAGACAGGGATAGGCGATCTTGTCCGCGTCGATCAGCACAAGATCGGCCGCCTTGCCCGGGGCGAGCGTGCCGATCCGGCCGGCAAACGGCGTCGTCCGCGCGCCCCCCTCTGTCGCCATGCGCAGGACCTGGCCGATGCTCGGCACGTCCTCCTCGTCCATTCCCGGCACGCGGTGCGCGCGCAGCACGAGGCGCATCTCCTGCAGCATGTCGCGGTCGTCGTTGATGCCGGCCTCGTCGAGACCGATCGCGGTGTTGATGCCGCGTTTCTCAAAGGCGTTGAGCGGCGCGAGGCCGCTGCGCAGGCGGAAATTGGAGCTGCAATTGTGGCAGATGTGGGTGCCGGTGGCGGCGATGCGGTCGAGATCGGCTTCGCCGAGCCACACCCCATGGCCCAATGTCAGGCGCGGACCGAGGAGGCCAAAACGATCGATATGATCGAGCGCCGTGCCGCCGCCGCGCCGCTTGGCGTATTCCTTCTGATAGGCGGTCTCGACCAGGTGCATGTGCAAGGGCGCGCCGGTGCGCTCGGAGAGTTCGGCGAGCATCCGCAGCGCGGCGTCGGAGCACCAGTGGAGATTGGCCGGAGCGAGCTGGATTTTGACCCGCTCCTGGCCGCGGTGCCGCTTGCAGAGATCCTCAAACAGCGTCCCGTACTCGGCGGTCGCCAGCGGAAAGCGGGCGAAGTGGCGCGCCATTGCCGGCCGCAACTCGGCCGGCAGGCTGGCCGTAAATTCCTTGTCGTCACCGTATACGAGCCGGTTCTGGTCGCGCACCGAAAAGGAGTAGGACACCCGCATGCCGATGTCCTCATAGGCGCGGATCACCGCCTGCGCGCCGGCTTCGACCGCGGCGAGATCACCGGGCAGCCAGCCGTGCAGATGCTGCACCGTGGTGATCCCGGAGGCGATCATCTCAAAGGCGGAATAGAGCGTGTCGAGATAGGGATCGACCCGCCGCATCACGAGACGGGTGACAAACCACAATTCGAGCGGCATGTCGGGCGAGCCGAGCTGCACCGGGGTCAAGCCGACGTGGTGGTGGGCGTTGACAAAGCCGGGCAGCACCACCTGCCGGCCGCTGCCGATCACCGGCACATCGGGGTGACGGGCATAAAGCTCGGCAAAGGGGCCGGTCTCGGCGATGACGCCGTCCTGCTGCAAGAGCGCGCCGTCCTCGATCTGCCGCCACCGGCGGCGGCCCTCCGGCACGGTGGCCACGACACGGCCGCGCACGATGCTCGATGCCATCCCTGTCTCCTCCGCGCCGGGAACGCCGACGCGGCGATCATCACACTGCGCGGTCGCCGCGTCGATGCCGACGCGCCCACACAAACCGGCCGACCGCGATGACGACCATCGCGGCGAGGGCATAGTCGAAATAATGGAAAACAAGGCTCAGCCGGGGATCGCTGCCCCACCTGTCGCCGAGCAGCATGCCGATGTAGGCGAGCAGAAGGCACCACGGCCAGGAGCCGAGAAAGGTGTAGAGGTGAAAGCGCCCGAGCGGCATGGCGGCGATCCCGGCCGGCAGCGCGATGTAGGTGCGCACGACCGGTAAGAGGCGCGCGATCAGCACCGCCGGGCCGCCAAAACGCCCGAAAAACCAATCGGCGCGTTTCAGATCGTCGCGCGTCAGCAGCACGTATCGGCCCCAGCGCTCGATCGCCGGCCGGCCGCCGTGGCGTCCGACCGCGTAGGCGGCGGCCGAGCCGAGATTGCAGCCGAGCGCGCCGATCGTGGCAACCAGATACAGGTTCATCTCCCCGCGCGAGACGAGAAACCCGGCAAACGGCAGGATGATCTCGGAGGGCAGCGGGAGGCATGCGGATTCGGCCGCCATCAGCCCGAGGAGACCGCCATACCCCGCCACCGAGAGGACGGCGATGATGGCCTGGGCCAGCATTCCCGAGACGCTCCCCTGCATGCGCTCCCCCTTGCCTTGCCGCAGCGCCCATTGTGACCGACGCGCCGGCCCCCGCCTATCGCGCCGTCCCGTCCGCGCGGTTGCGGTGCAGACCGGGAGGGGTAAGCTGGCGGCGTTGCAAAGCGGTACAGAGGCGAATCGTGGAAGGACCGCTTGTCCGCCTGCTGCGCCACGATCAGGCGATCGTCGTGGCCGGCCTCATCCTTGCCATCGCGATCGCCTGGGGTTCTCTGCTGTTTGGCGTGGACGCCCCGATGCCGGCAATGGCCGGGCGGATGGCGATGACGGCGCCGGTCTGGACGCCGCCCTACGCCGCGCTGCAATGCCTGATGTGGCTGGTGATGATGGCGGCGATGATGCTGCCGAGCGCGGCGCCGGTGATCCTCTTGGCCGCCGGGATCGCCCGGCGGTCGGCGCCGCGCGGGGCGCCGCGCGCGGCCGCCTTCGCCCTTGGCTACCTGCTGATCTGGAGCGGCTTCAGCGTGGCGGCGACAGCCGCGCAGTGGGGTCTGCACAAAGCCGGGTTGCTGTCGCCGCGGATGGCGGTCGGCAACGCCGTCCTCGCCGGGGTCGTCCTCGCCGCCGCCGGGATCTATCAGTGGACGCCGCTGAAGGCGGCATGTCTGCGGCATTGCCGTTCGCCGCTCGGCTTTCTCTTGGCGCATTGGCGCGACGGTGCCCTCGGCGGGGTGGCCGTCGGTTTGCGCCACGGCCTTTATTGCCTCGGCTGTTGCGCGATGCTGATGGCGCTGCTGTTTGTCGGCGGGGTGATGAACCTGCTGTGGATCGCCGGCATCGCCCTCCTGGTGCTGATCGAAAAGCTGTTGCCGTGGGGCGGCCGGACGTGCCGATTGTCCGGCGCCGTGCTGACCTTGTGGGGCGCTGCGGCCCTTGCCGGCGCCGCCGGCTGGTAAACCGGGTCAGTCTGCCGGTTGCGCCGCCCTCAGCCAGTTGCGGGCAAACTGCGCGACCAGCGGCTCGGCGGTCTCGGTCGCGACCGCGACGCCGAGGGCTGACAGCCGCGCCGAACCCAACAGCGCCGCGTCAAGACTGCGCTGCCAGTAGTCGGCTTGCAGCCGCACCGCCTCGGAGGGTGTCCTGACGGCGAGGAGGCCGCTCGCGGCGCGCGCGGCATCGGTGAGCTCGGTGCAGGCCAGCCCGGCAATCTCAACGCCCAACGTCGCGAGGCCGCGAGCCAGCGCTGCTTGCGCTCGGGCGAGCGCCATCAGCGCATCGCGATCGCGGGCCTCACGCGGTTCGGCCGCCGGCGGGGTGGGAGGAGATTCGCCCTCCCCGGCCATCGCCTCCTCGGCGACGGCAAGCGCAGTCAGCGAATCGCCCGCGCGCGCGCCGCCCTCGTCCGCCGGCGGATCGCCGACAAAGGGCGGTTCGACCTCGGGCACAGGGTCGCCGGAAAACGGGACCGGTGGCCCTTCCGGTGCTGCGGTTTCGATCGGCGCGCGCGATCCGCGCCTGCCCCGTGGTTCCATCTTCGCTCCTCCGCCGGTCCCGCCATCATGATATTGCATTGCACAATATAGCCTTTGTTCTGATCCTGGTGCCAGAGCGAATTTATATGTGCGATGCACAATCTGGGATTTTGTCCAGGACGCCGGCCGCGGCCCTCCCGGCATTCTTGGCAAACCCCGCTGCGGCGCAGGCGGTTCCCTCGTCATCCCGGCCCGATCCGGGAGCGGGATCGGCGGCGATCAACCCCGGCGCGCCTTGACAAGCGAAGCCGTGGACAGCACCGGGCGGGTTTTCTACGCTGCCCGTGGAGAAGCGGGGGAGGCCGGCATCGGTCTTGGACTTCTCCAGGGGAATGGGGGTGGGAGTGAGGTTCGTGAAAGAGAGGGAACACGGGGCGTCCCGTGATGTTCGCTATCCTGTGTCGAGAAATCTGGCACGGGCCGTTGCCGCTGTCGTTGCGCTCGGCCTTGCCTTTGGGGTGGGCCAGGCCGAAGCGGCACGCCATGCCGGCCGCCATGTCCGCCATCGGATCGTCGAATTTGCTCCCGGCCCGGTCCACGAATCGATTGTGATCGATGCCGTGACCGGCCAGATCCTGAGCGAGGACAATCCCGATGGGCTGACCTATCCGGCCTCGCTGACCAAGCTGATGACCCTCTATCTGACGTTTCAGGCCCTCGATTCGGGCCGGCTGCGCCTTGATACGCGGCTGCCGGTCTCGGCCTGGGCGGCGAGCCAGTCGCCCACAAAACTCGGCCTCAGACCCGGCGACACGGTTTCGGTCAGAAGCCTCATCCTTGGCATTGTGACGCGCTCAGCCAATGATGCGGCCGTCGTGCTGGCCGAGGGGATCGGCGGCAGCGAGCCGGCCTTTGCCGATGAGATGAACGCCGCGGCGCAGCGGCTCGGCATGACCCGCACCTTTTTCAGAAACGCCTCGGGGCTGCCCAACCCGGAGCAGCACACGACGGCGCGCGACATAGCGCGGCTGGCGCTGGCTCTGATCCGCGACTTCCCGCGCGAATACGGCTTTTTTGACACCAAGGAATTCGATTTCCGCGGCACCGAGGTTGTCGGGCACGATCATCTGCTCAACTGGTATCCCGGCGCCGATGGCATGAAGACCGGATTTATCCGGGCATCCGGCTTCAATCTCGTGACCTCGGCGGTGCAGGGCGGGCACCGGCTGATCGGGGTGGTTCTCGGCGGCGCCACCTGGGCCGCGCGCGACCGCGAGATGGCCGCGCTGCTCGATCAGGCCTTTGCCGAACTCGCGACTGCCGCCCCGGTCGCCGCCCCGGTCGCCACCCGGGCCCCGGCCCCGCTGCCGCCGCGCCCGATGCCGATCCCGGCGGT
>JBOHMF010000336.1:0-5205 GCA_050730055.1 Allostellaceae bacterium | reverse complement strand
CGTCAAAGGTGTGGACCGTGCCGCCGACGATCAGCAGCGGCTCCGCGGGTTTGTTCATCGGGTTTTGGCGCATGTGATGCTCCCGGCGCAAAAGTCAGGTCCTTCCGTCACGTTACCTTACCGCTTATTGGCCCGGCCGTTCCCGGCCGCCGAGGATCAGCAGCCTGCGGCAGAGAGCATAGACCGTGCGCGGCAGAAGGCCGGTCAGGCAGGCAAGCTCCCTCGGGCACGCGGCGACCTGCGCCAGATGGCACGGGCAGCAATCCATATCGCGCTGCACGGCGACGGCCGAGGGGCCGACGGGACCCCATTCGCGCGCATCCTCGACGCCGGAGTGAATGCCGATCGTCGGAATGCCAAGCGCCGCAGCAAGATGGTGCGGCCCGCTGTTGTTGCCGACAAACAATGCGCAGCGTTGCAGCAGGCCCGGCAATTGTGTCAGCCCGACCCGGCCGGTCAGGTCAAAGACAGCCTGCCGATGCTGGACCGCGCCGATAATCCTTGCCGCCTTTTCGCGATCCTCGCTGCCACCGATCAGGGCGAGATTGACCGCTTCCCGCCCCGCCAGAAGATCGATCAGGGCGGCGAAATGCTCGGGCGGCCATTGCCGCGCCGCCGCGCCGGCACCCGGATGGATCGCGACAACGGGTCGGGCGAAGAGGCGGCGCACAAGGGAATCCGGCAGCGGCAGCGCCTTGTCTTCGGGAAGCCGGGTGATCGTCTGTTCCTGCGCACAGGCAGCGCCGATGGCATCCACAAGGTTGACGAGGTCCCGCCCGATCGACTGCCGCGATCGGCTCCCCGTCCAGTCGGCGGCGCGATCGAGGGCGATGTCCAGCCAGGGAAAGCGATGGCCGATGTCAAAGCCGGCCAGATAGGAGGCGCCGGTATAGCGCAGGACAGGGCGTGTTTCGTGCTGCCGGCGCAGATCGACGGCGAGATCAAAGCGATAGGGCAGGAGGCGCCGACGCAGCGAGAGCAGCTCTGCTTCGCCCACCTCCCTGATCCCGGCGTCGCCGCGATCATGAAAGAAGTCGAATTCGATGACCTCGTCGACGAGACCGCAGAGCGGCCAGAGCGGTTGCGTCAGGCGGCTGGCGAGGACGCAAAGGCGCGCTCGGGGAAACTGCTCCTTCAGACGATGGAGCGCGGGAAAGGTGGAGACGACATCGCCGATGTGGTCGAGCTTGAGGACGAGGATGCGGCGCAGATCGTCGCGCGCGAAGAGCGGCTCCCCGGTATGAACCAGCCATGCCGCCTCGCGGTCCGGCCCATAGCGCCACTCCTCCGGGAACAGGAGGGGGTGATGGTAGGGATCACCCTCGGCAAAGGTGGCGTGCCATTTCTTGCGGAAGGCGGCGGTGTCGTAATCCTCCTGCCGCTCGCTGCGGCTGCCGCGCTCGTGGTGGATCAGCCTGGCATAGGGGGTGAAGATCGTTAAGAGGCCCGCGCGCGCCACCTTCAAGCAATAGTCGAGATCATTGTTGACGATGTCGTGGGCTTCCTCGAAGCGCCCAAGCCGCTCAAAGACTTCGCGGCGGGTCAGCAGACAGGCGCCGGTGACGGCGATGACGTTGCGTTGCGTCAAGGCCAACCCGAAATATCCCGGCTCGCCTTCGCCCAGATCGCGAAAAGCGTGCTCGGCCTGCCCGGTTTCGGGAGAGAGATACATCCCGGCGTGCTGGATCGTGCGAACCGGGTAGAGCAGAAGTCCGCCGGCGGCGCCAACCTCGGGGCGCTGGGCGTGTTCAAGCAGGGCGTCGAGCCAGGAAGGATCGATGATTTCGACATCGTCGTTCAGAAACAGCAGAAATTCGCCGCGCGCCCGGGCTGCCCCCAGATTGTTGAAGCGCGACCAGTTGAACGGATCATCGATCTCGATGACGGTTTCGGCCATGCCGGAGAGCCAGCGGCGCCAGAACGGATCGCGCTCGCGGTTGTGGTCGATGCAGACGATCTCAAATTCCCGGTAGGCGGTCAGGGCGCGCAGGCTTTCAAGGCACGTCCTGATAAAATCCTGCGCACCGCGGGTCGGGATGATGATCGAGACAAGCCCGCGCCGTTCCAGCCGCCGTTCGAGGCGGTAGGTGCCGGGCAGAGCGCCGACGCGGATCGCGCCGGCAATGCCGCGCCTGACCATCGCGCAGGCGAGCGCCTTCTTCTCCGCCGCCCTGCTGTCGAGCGGCCCACCCGCCCGCCGGCAGAGGACGCGGGGGATGCGGCGGATGGCGTTCGCCCGCTCGCTCAGGCGCAGCACGAGATCGTACTCGCCACGCCGGGTCAGCGCGCCAAGCGTCGCTCCGGCACGGGCGACGAGTTCGGACTTCGCGCACCACAGGCGGCCGATATAATTTGTCGACAGCAGCAGATCGGGCGACCAGCGCGGTTTGAGAAACGGCTCGCTGACCCCGCTGGCCGGATCGATGCGCAACTCGTCACTGTAGAAGAAATCCGCCTCGCGCTCCATCCCGCTCGCCAATGCAAATTCGCTCAGCGCGTCGGCGCTCAATGCGTCACCGGCGGCCACCACCCCGAAGAGCACCGGGCGCGATCCGTCGGCGATGCCCTCTGTCAGCGGCAGCAGACTGCGGCTGGCATCAGGTGCGACCCGAGCCGCGATCTCCGCGAACCCGGCAAGCACCCCCCCAGCAAGCACTCCGGTGCGCAATTCCTCGGCGCTGCGGCACGACCCGGCCAGCCGCGCGCGCACCACTTCGGCTCGTGCCGAGCCGTCGAGCAATTGCTCGCGCAGGCGATCGACGTCCAGATTGGGGCGGCGCGGCACGATCACAACCTGCCAGTCGGGATAGGTCTGGGCACAGAGCGAGGCGAGCGTCGCGCGCGCCTGTTCGATCTCGGCCTCGCCGTTTCCGACCAGCAGCGCCAGATGAAAGGTCGGGTGCCAATCGAGAGCGGACAGGATGCGTTCGCAGAGCGCGATTTGCGTCCGGCCGATTTTCCGCCGCAGCGACAGCGGCGCCTCTCCGGTGCCTTCGACGATCTCGGCGACAAATTCGACAGTCGCGCTCGCACCGATCTCATCCGTCGCAATGATTTCCACATAGTGCTGCCCCAGTGACAGCAGAGAGGGGGGGATTACGGCGAGAAAGCCGCTGGTCGCGGCTTCGCTCCGCTCCGGGAAGGCGGCGGCAACATCCGCGCGGTCAAGATCCTGGGTGGTCGCCTCCACCGACTCGCCGTCCAGCACAATCTGAAGGGACACGGCGCCGGCGCCGGCCAGGGTCCAGCCGCTGATCCACAGATTGCGTCCCTGCGCGAGACTGACCGATCCTTCCACCAGATCGGGACAATCGATCTTGAGCACCGGAGGTTCGGCCTCGGGCTGCGCCGTGCCCGCCGCCGGCGCGTCCATGCCGTCGTGCTGCATCCCTTGATCGCCCCTGAAAACATCGAATCGCCGCAAGGCCGCGGCACCGGGAGAAGATTAAAGAGAAGAAGGAGGCGTCTGCCGCTTATCCGCTTATCCGTGATGTCTCTTCACAGGATATCCTCACCTCTTCGAGCGCGGCCAACTCGCCGGAAAGAAAGGTGCGCAATTCGAGTGAGGGAGCGCGTTCGAGGGCACGGCGATAGATCGCAGCGGCTTCCTCCTCCCGCCCCTGCTGTCGCAGCAACTGGCCCAACGGGACAAGCGCATCGCCGCTGCGTCGATTAAGCTGGGCCGCCCGGCGATAGGCAAACTCGGCCTCTGCCGTCTTGCCGGCCGCCTTGAGGGCATGGCCGAGCTGAACCCATACGGCAGGCCGGTCGGGGGATCTCTGTTCGAGCGCGGCGAGGTAGAAGCGCGCGGCACGCGCCCATTGGCGGTCGCCGCGCGCGCGGTCGGCGCGCTGCATCGCCGAGCCCCGGCCACGGACCGGGCCAAGTTGCAACCGATATCGGCCGATCCGCAAGCCTGGCAGCGTCAACCCCGCAGCGACCCGCTCCACCCCCGCAAGGATTGCCGCATCAAACCACTCCGCCCCCTGCGCGGCCAGGCGACCGCATTCCTCGCGGCTCGCATCGCGCTCCTGCGCAAGCCGGCCGCACTCGGCAAGAAGCGAGCGACGTTCGCTCTCGGCCAGCGCGGCATGCTCCGCCCGTTCCTCCGCCGCGCGGGCGATCCGTGCCCGCAGCGTATCGATGGCCGCTTGCGCCGCCTCGACGATGTCCTCAAGCTGCGCCGCCGTCTGAAGCGCGCGATCGCATTCGTCGCGCAGACCGGCAGACTCGCCCTGCACCGCGGCGAGCGCCGCTGCGCAGGCCGCTGATCGCGCCGCGTGCTCGGCGGCTTTCTCCTCGGCCTGAGCCAGCTTTGCCGCCAGTTTGGTATTGCGTTCCCTCGCTTCGGCGAGGGCGGTTTCCCGTTCGGCCAGCGCGGTGTGCAGAGCGGCGATTTGCGCCGCCGCCGTGTCGTGCATGTTCAACCCTCGGACATCTCGCGGTCAGGGGTGGGCAATGGCGCCCCCGGCTTGCCCCGCTGCCGTCAGACCGACGGGGTGCGCGATCGCGCGGCCAGGGGTCAGTGTTTGAGCCTGGCGTTGCACAGCTTGTAGTAGCCGCCGCCTTTCTGAACCCATTTCAACCCGCCGTTGGCATTGCTGGCCTTGTTGGCCTTGTACTGGTCGAGGCAGGTGTGCATGCGCGCCTTGCCGGGGGTTTCCTTGCTGTATTTTGGCGAGATCGCACTCGGAAACACCGCGCTGCCGGCGGCGGCGGATGCGGTTGCTGCCGGCGCGGCGGCCGGTTTGGCGGCGGCGCTGCCGCATTCGGCAGCGCGGAAGGCCTTGTAGCTCTGACCGTGGAGCGTGCCGGCGCTCTTGGCGGTCTGATATTGCGCACTGCATTCCTTGCGGCTGAGGGCGGCCGCGGCGGGATGCGCCTGCGCCAGCAGAACGGCCGCGGCGGTCAAGAGGGCGGCAAAACCCGGTCCCAGGCGTCCGGCGACACTCATGGCTGTCTCCTCGCTTCGATGCCAATCAGATGAAAACCGAGTGATGCGGCTCCGCGATCACCGGCTGCGATTCGGCCGTGCCCGATGCGGGCGCGCCGCGCTAGCGGCCGAGAATGCGGCCGACGAGACCTTGCAGATCAAGACCGGACGGGGTGCCGCTGCCGGCATCCGGCGGCACTTGGCCATCCGGCGTCGCACTGTCGACCGCATGCGGCAGCAGATGCGCCAGAACCTGTTGCGCGGTGCCGGCC
>JBOHMF010000335.1:0-5275 GCA_050730055.1 Allostellaceae bacterium | reverse complement strand
CCACCCGCGCTCACTGTCCCCACAGCCCGCGGCAGGCTTCCTGAGCCTGTTCCTCGGCGGCTTTGAGCTCGGGCGGAGCGGCGGGCGTGGCGCGCCCGCCGCCATTGTACAGCACCGCCCGCGCGAGATCGGTGCCGCCGACGCGGCAGTCATAGGCGTTTGCCGCGGATGGGTCCGGCCGGCAGGTGACCGGCCGGCCGGCGATAAACTGCGCCATCTCTTGGGCCGGTTGGCCGGTCTCGCCATCGACACCGGCGAGACGCACCAGATGACCCCGGAACATCAAGGTGCCGGTATCGATGATCAGGGGAATCCCGGAGATCGTTTCTCCCGGCGCGAGAGCAGGAGTGGGCTCCGGCTGCGGCGCGCCATCGGACGGCGCCGCCGAAAGCGAGCCGCCGCCGGGCGCGGCGGCGGCAAAGGAGACGCGCGCGGTCTTGCCGGCGGTTTGTTGTGCCTCGATCCGCTCCGCCCCGGCGACAAAATCGTGCCAGATGTGGGCCGGCACGCTGCCACCGACAACGCCTTTCATCGGGCTGTCGTCGTCGTTGCCACACCACACCCCGACCACAAAATCGGTGGTGAAGCCGACAAACCAAGCGTCCCGGTAATCGTTGGTGGTGCCGGTCTTGCCTCCGACCGGGCGGTCGAGTTGCGCCGCCCGGCCGGTGCCGTTTTTGACCACCGCCTGCAACAGATCCATCATCTCGCGCCAGTGCCAGGAGGGCCGCTCGACCTGCGGTTCCGGGTGGGTGTAGAGCGGGGCTCCGCTCTTTGCCGAGATCGCCGCGACCGTGTAGGGCTTGATCGACTTGGTATCGGTGGCGATCGTGTCCATCGCCCGGGTCATTTCGAGGAGGGTCACGTCGGCGGTGCCAAGCGCCAAGCTCGGCACCGCCGGCAGCGGCGTGGTGATGCCGAGGCTCCTCGCCATCGCGATCACCTTGTCCACCCCGATGTTCTGGACAAGCTGGGCCGAGATCGTGTTGATCGAATCGGCAAAGGCGGTCTGGAGCGTCACCGGACCGCGATAGCGGCGCTCGTAGTCTTTCGGTTTCCAGCCGTTGATATCGACCGGCCGGTCGACGAGGACGCTGTCCGGCGTATAGCCGTCATCAAGGGCGGCGAGATAGACAACGATCTTGAACAGCGAGCCGGGTTGGCGCAGCGCCTGGGTGACGCGGTTGAACTGGCTCTTGTCGTAATTGCGGCCGCCGATCATGGCGAGCACGGCTCCGTCGGGGGCAAGTGCGACAAGGGCGGCCTGCCCGATATGACGCTTCTTGCCGGCGCGCGCGAGCCAATGATCGACAACCCGCTCGGCCAGATCCTGCAAGGCCGGGTCGAGCGTCGTCTTGACGGTCAGATTGCTCATGGGGGCGCCGATCAAGCTCTTGACCTCGCCCTCCGCGGTATCGGCAAAGTAGTTGCGCCCCGGTTTGGTGGTTGGCGGTACGACGGGACGGGCCGGGTGCGCGCGCGCCGCGGCGGCCTGGGCCGGGGTGATGGTGTTCTGCTCGACCATCGCCTTCAGCACCTTGTCCGCGCGCGCCTCTGCCCCTTCCAGGTTGATGGTCGGTGCCAGTTCCGAAGGCGCGTTGACAAGACCGGCGAGCATCGCCGATTCGGCGAGATCGAGCGCCGGCGCGTGCTTGCCAAAGTAGCGCTCGGCCGCGGCGTCTATCCCGTAAGCCCCGGCGCCGTAATAGGCGGTGTTGACGTAGCGCGTCAGGATCTGGATTTTTGACAGCCGGTGTTCGAGCCAGATCGCCAGCAAGGCTTCCTGCACCTTGCGCACAATCGTGCGCTTTGGCGACAGATAGTCCATCCGCACCAGTTGCTGGGTGATCGTGCTGCCGCCCTGCTGCGCCGAGCCGGTGGTGAGATCGACAAAAGCGGCGCGCGCGATGCCCCAGAAATCGATGCCGGAATGCCGGAAAAAGCGCCGGTCCTCGATCGCGACGACGGCGTGGACAAAGTCCCCCGGCAACTGGTCGGCCGGAACCCATTGCCCCTTGTAGACCCCGCGCGTGGCAAAGGGCTGGCCGTTATCGGCTTCGAGGACGAGCGCGGCGGGCGTCGCCGCCGCTGGCTTTTCGGTGGCCAGGGGCAGCGTATAGAGACAATAGGCGACAAAGGCGGCAAGCGCGACAACCGCCCCACCACCGGCCCACAGCAAAACGCGCAGCACCGGGCGCCGCCGCCGCGGCACCGCTGCCGGACGGGCTGGCGGCGGCGGACCGGCCGGCGACCCCGACGCGGGGACAGCCGGTCTCGACACCCCCGGAGTTCGGCTGCGCGCCGACCGCCGGAGCCAAATGCGGCGCAGCGCAGCCGCCCCGCGCGATGCGGCGCCGGCGGCATGGGCCAGTGCCGGGGACAACAGCGCCCGCGCGCGGCGCAAGCCAGCGCCCAGCAGCAGATCGGCATGGCGAGGAACCCGGCGCAGCAGGATCGTCAGCGCCGCACCGACCAGTCTCAGCGCTGCCCCCAGTTCGGGTTCGGCCGGGGATGAGGCAGGATCGGCCGGCGGGGCGGGTTCGCGCCGCGGGGGCAAACGGTTATCCATTACGCATTCGTAGTAGGCCCAAGTTTCTTTAAGGGGCTGCCCTGCGGCTCGAAAGGCCTATGGTGTCGCACCTGTGGGGTTGCCGCGACCGCGACCCTCGCAGAAACGGCCGTGCCTGGCCTTTGTTCCGCGTACCGCGCCGCTGCCCCGGGAATGCCCCGAGATTGCCTTGGGAATGTCCCGAGAAAGGCGCGCTCCCGCCGGCTCTTGCGATCCGGCAGGTTACAGCGAATTAATACCGGCGAAAGCCGGCTGTCACTTGTTTTGGCCAACTGTTGGCAAGCGCATTTGGCGGCCGCAGAACCGGCATGGCCGCGGTGCAAATAGGCTTTGGGAAGACCCCCGCACCTGAGGAGGATAGAATGGCAGGATATTCGGCGCACGCCTGCGGATGGTGGCGCCACCGGCGGTGTTCCGCTGCCCTCGCGGTCGCCGTTGCGGCGGGACTGGGCGGGGCGGCGCTGGCGCCTTCTTCCGCCGCAGCGGCCAGCGCGGCGCTGACCGGCGCCGCGCAGCCGGTTCCGCCGCCGGCGCTGATCCAGCAGCAGAGCTTTGCCCCTCTGGTCAAGAAGGTACTGCCCGCGGTGGTCAACATTTCGGTCACGCAGACCGGCTCGGGCGGAGAAGAGAGGTCGCAGGAGGGGCAACTCGCCCCCTTTCCCAACTTTCCCAAATCGCCCTTTGATGAATTTCTGCACCGCTTTTTCGAGCAGCAGGAGCCGGGCGGCCCGCACCACCTCTTCCCGCAGCTTCCCGGCCCAGAGATGAAGCGCATCGCCCTCGGCTCGGGCTTTATCATCGATCCCTCCGGCGACATCGTCACCAACAACCACGTCATCGGCAGCGCCGGCAAGATCACGGTCATCCTGCAGGACGGCGAGAAATACAAGGCAAAGGTCGTCGGTCGCGATCCCCGGACCGATCTCGCCGTCTTGAAGATCAACGCCAGAAAGCCGCTGCCCTCTGTCACATTCGGCGATAGCAGCGCCGCCCAGGTCGGCGATTGGGTGATGGCGGTCGGCAACCCGTTCGGGTTGGGCGGAACCGTGACAACCGGCATCATCTCGGCGCGTGGACGCAACATCCACGACGGACCCTTTGACGATTTTCTGCAAATCGATGCGCCGATCAACCGCGGCAATTCCGGCGGCCCCACCTTCAACCTGAGCGGCCAGGTCATCGGCATCAACACCGCGATCTATTCGCCCAACGGCGGCAGCGTCGGTATCGGCTTTGCGATCCCTTCAAACGTCGCCAGGACGGTGGTGGCGCAGCTTGAGGAGCACGGCAAGGTGACGCGGGGCTGGATCGGCGTGCAGATCCAGCAGGTCACTCCGGCCATCGCCGCCAGCCTCGGCCTGCCCAATGAGGACGGCGCGCTGATCGCGCTGGTCATGCCGCACAGCCCCGGTGCCGCGGCCGGCCTCAAACAGGGCGATGTCATCCTGGCGTTCGATGGTCACACCGTCAAAGCGCTGCGCGACCTGCCCCGGCTGGTCGCCGCCGCCACCCCGGATTCGCAGGCGCACTTGTCGGTCTGGCGCGGAGGGCACCGGATCGCGGTACAGATGAAGCTCGGCGAAATGCCCAACCATCCTCAGCTCGCCTCGGCCCAAGACGTCGCGCCGGAGGAGAATGGAGCTTCCGCGCTGGGAGTGCATTTCTCGCCGTTGACCGCAGGGCTGCGGCGCGAGTTGCGGGTCGGCAAGGACGTGCACGGCGTGGTCATCACCGCGGTGGATAACGACAGCCCCGCCGAGGATGTCGGGCTGAGCCAAGGCGATGTCGTGGTGGCCATCAATCAGCAGCCCGTCGACACCCCCGCGCAGGCCGCGCAAAGATTGCGCGAAGCCGAGAAGTCGCCAAACAAGACCGCGCTGTTGCTGCTCAACCGTCACGGTGTGACGGAGTATGTCGGTCTCAGGCTCGACGGCGGCAACAAGGGCTGAAGCGGACCTTCGCCTCCGCGTGGTGGCGACCTAGCGCTGCCGCCACGCCGGCCCTGAGGCGATGGCGTCGCGCGCCGGCAGCGGCAGCCGCGCTTCGAGCCGTTCGAGCTCGATCCGCGTGCGGGCGCCAGCGCGCAGCAGCCGGTCCGTCGCCTCGCGCAGCCCGGCGCGGCTCTCGGGCGTATCGTAAGCCAGAGCGGCATCAAAGGCGGCGAGAAAGGCCGCCAGATCGGTATGGACGCGCTCGCGCAAAGCCTGATCAATGGCGCCGCCTTCGCGGGGATTGGTCTGCGGCTCCCCCAGGGTGCGCGGGGGTGTGCCGTTGCCCTGCGCATAGCTCGGCCCGGCAGGCTGGCGCGCCGGCTGGTAGCGCGGCGGCTCGGCCGGGGCGGGGCGGGATGCGGGCGGTCCGTGGGCCGCCAGCCCACGGACTTGATCCGTGGGGGCGAAGCCGTGGCCGGGCGCGGCATTGCCGTTGCGCTCCTGACCGTTTCCCTGGCCATGCGAAAGATGCAGGGTGCGCCGGCTTTCTTCCTCGGGTGTCCGTGCGATCCCAAAGGGTGCGCCGGGCTCGCGCAGGGACGGGCCACGCTGGGCGCCGTTGCCAGCAAACCCGCCAGGCGGAGAAAAGATCCGGGAGACCGGCGGATTTGGTCCCCCGGCGGCGCGATCCGGGTTTGGCAGGGCAGCACTGTTCCCTTGCCTTAGCGCAGTGTCTTCAGGCGGCTCCGACAGGACCGGGCGCCCGGTAACGGCA
>JBOHMF010000334.1:0-5309 GCA_050730055.1 Allostellaceae bacterium | reverse complement strand
CGACGCGGGCGAGCCGGCTCATGGGAAAGACGCCGGACGCGACCTGGTATTGATACTGGTTTGAGGTCAGCATCAGGTCGAACCGCAGATGGTTGTAAAACAGCAACCCACCGCGCGGCACCGCAAAGAACAGTCCCAGTTCAAGAAATACCAGCGCGATCGCGAGAAAGATGCCGACGATCGCGAGCGCGGTGCGCCGCTTGTCATGGCTCAACAGGCGCCAGGCGAGGGGAACATTCATCAAGACAATCCGGGGATCGGGCGGCTCGGGTTGTGCCGTGCTTTTGCCATCGGGCGGCGCAGTCTCAACCATGAGACACAACGCCCGGCGGCAGGCGGCAGTTCAACGGCGGCAGGGGCATCGAGCCTACGGCGGTCCTCGACAGCCAGTGCAGCAACGAGTAGACGGAAAAGTTGAATAGGGGGCTAACGGCATCCTCGCCGGCGCGAGGCGCTCGCGCTCGGCTCGGTATGCTATGATGAAAAGAACGCATGGCGGGCGCGAGCAGGACGCATGGCGGGAGCAAGGGCAGGGACATCGGGGGCGGCGCGCTTCGCGAGCGGGCCGCCGCGCCGGAGCCGGCGCCCGACCGCGCTCGAGCCCCATGTGCGCGGGGACCCAAAAGACGCTTCGCTGGCGATCCGGCTGTGCGCGGTGATCGTTGCCGCCAGCCCCGAGGAGCCGCGCGTGCTGGCGCTGAGCGCCGCCGCCGGCGCAGCGGAACCGCTGCCCTCCGGACCGCTCGAAATCGAGCATCGCACCCTGGAGATCGGCTTGCGCGCCTGGGTCGAGCGGCAGACCCGCCAGACGCTCGGCTATGTCGAGCAGCTCTATACCTTTGGCGATCGCGACCGCATCGAAGCCATCGAAGCCCCGGCCCCGCGAGCACAGGATGTGCGCGCAGCCGCGGCCGGCGCGCCGGTGCGGGCCTTGACCGTCGCCTATCTGGCCCTGGCCCGCGAGGCGCGCTCGCGCGAGGACCCCGCGGGAGCGGGGTGGCGCAACTGGTATCGCTACTTTCCGTGGGAGGATTGGCGCGCGGGCCGGCCGGCGGCGGTCGCGGCGCTCGAAGAACACCTCGCGCTGTGGGCGCGGCAGGCGACAAGCGAAGCGGAGCGGCGGTTGCGCGCCGAGCGAGTCGGGCTGGCCTTTGCCCGGCCGTGGAATGACGAACTGGTTCTCGAACGCTACGAACTGCTCTATGAGGGGGGGTTGATTGAGGAGCGCTGGCGCGATCTCGGCCGCGCACCACCGGAAGGCGCGCTGCCGGCCGCGGGGATCGCGATGGCGGCCGATCACCGCCGCATCCTGGCGACTGCGATCGGCCGCCTGCGCGGCAAGATCAAGTATCGCCCGGTCGTCTTTGAGCTGATGCCGCCCGCCTTCACGCTGTTGCAATTGCAGCGCACGGTCGAGGCGCTTTCGGGGGTGCGGCTGCACAAGCAGAATTTCCGCCGGCTGGTGGCGCAGCAAGGTCTTGTCGAAGAGACCGGCGAGATCAGCGGCGAGACCGGCGGGCGGCCGGCGCGGCTCGTGCGCTTTCGCCGCGCGGTCGTGCTGGAGCGCCCGGCGCCCGGGTTGCGGCTGCGCGCGGGACGCCACGTCCCGGCTTGACGCCGACGCGCTGCCGCTTATACTCAATCTCAGCATAAAGGAAGAGCCGAGCGCGCCGCGCCCGGCTTTTCCCGGTCCCATGTAATACTCGATTTGAGTATAAGAGGAGGAACCCGCCGTGCTCGAACCCCACGCCCCGGCACTGCCCGCCGCCTTCCCGCTGCCCGAACTCTACCGCCGCGTCGAGCGCCACGTGCCGGCGATCGAATGGCCCCTTCTGGCCCCCGACATCGCCGCGATCCTCGATTTGAAGCGCCGGCGCAACGCTGTCATCCTCGCCCACAACTATCAGACCCCGGACATCTTCCACACGGTCGCCGATATCGTCGGCGACAGCCTCGCCCTGGCGCGCGAGGCGGCGCGCACCGAGGCGCGGGTGATCGTCCTCGCCGGGGTTCATTTCATGGCCGAGACGGCCAAGCTCCTGAACCCGGACAAGACCGTGCTGATCCCCGACCTTGAGGCCGGCTGCTCGCTCGCCGCCTCGATCACGGCGGCCGATGTGCGCCTGCTGCGCGAGCGCCACCCGGGTGTGCCGGTGGTCAGCTATGTCAATACCTCGGCCGCGGTGAAGGCCGAATCCGACGTGTGCTGCACCTCGAGCAACGCCCGAAAGATCATCGAGGCGCTCGGGTGTCCGCAGGTCATCATGCTGCCCGACGAATATCTCGCCCGCAACACGGCAAAGGAAACCACGGTCGAGATCCTCGCCTGGAAGGGCCGCTGCGAGGTGCACGAGCGCTTTACCGCCGACGACATCAGGAGCCTGCGCGAGAGCCACCCCGGCATCGTCGTCCTGGCCCACCCCGAGTGCCCGCCGGAGGTGGTCGCCGCCTGCGACTTTGCCGGTTCGACCGCGGCGATGGCCGCCTATGTCGGGCGCGAGCGGCCGGCGCGGGTGGTGCTCTTAACCGAATGCTCGATGAGCGACAATGTCGCGATCCACTATCCCGATCTCGATTTTGTCCGGCCGTGCAACCTGTGTCCGCACATGAAGCGGATCACCCTGCCCAAGATCCGCCGCGCGCTCGAGACGATGACGCACGAGGTGGTCATCGATCCGGCGATCGCCGCAGGGGCGCGTCGCGCCGTCGAACGCATGCTGGAACTCGGCTGAGGGAGGCGGGCGATGACGATGCGGCTGCTGCTGGAACCGGTCGTGCGGGCGGCGCTGCTGGAGGATCTGGGACGCGCCGGCGACATCACCAGCGAAGCGGTGGTGCCCGCCGCGGCGCGCGTCGAGGCGGCGATCGTGGCGCGCGGGGAAGGTGTCGTCGCCGGTCTCGACGCGGCCCTTCTGGCCTTTGAACTCCTCGATCCCGGGGTGACGATCGAGCGGCTCTCCGAGGACGGGGCGCGCGTCGGCCGCGGCGAGCCGGTGGCACGCCTGGAGGGCCGGGCGCGCGCGGTGCTGGCGGCCGAGCGCACCGCGCTCAATCTTTTGAGCCGCCTTTCCGGCGTCGCCACCGCGACCCGCTCGCTGGCCGACGCGATCCGCGGATACAAGGCCAGGATCGTGTGCACGCGCAAAACGACGCCCTTGCTGCGCGCGCTCGAAAAGGAGGCGGTCCGGGCGGGCGGCGGGGCCAACCACCGTTTTGGTCTCGATGACGCGATGCTGATCAAGGACAACCACATCGCGCTGGCCGGCGGTGTCGCCGCGGCACTCGAACGGGCGCGCCGGTACGCCGGCCACCTCGTCAAGATCGAGCTCGAAGTCGACACCCTCGATCAGCTCGCCGAGGGGCTCGAGGCCGGGATCGACGCCGTCCTGCTCGACAACATGGACCCGCCGACCTTGGCCCGCGCCGTGGCGATGGTCAAGGGCCGCGCCGTCACCGAGGCTTCGGGGCGGATCACCCGCGATAATGCGCCCGCCATCGCCGCCGCCGGGGTCGATCTGTTGTCGAGCGGGTGGATCACCCACAGCGCTCCGATCCTCGATCTCGGTCTCGACATCGCCGGCTGACCCGCCGCGGCGCCCGCCGATCGGCGCGCCTCAGGACGCCGCCGTCGCCTGTCCGGATGTCGCCGCCGGAGCCGACATCGCGCTGTCGATCTCATCGATCGTGCGGCCGCTGGTCTCGATCGCGACCAGCCAGAAGGCGAGGGCGCCGAGAACATACCACGCGGCAAAATAGAGAAAGCCCGGCACCAGCGCGTCGAGGGTTGCCGCCGGCCGGACAAAATTGTTCGAGCCGGCGATCAGCGCCAGCCCCAACGGGCCGATGAACTTGCCGAGGTTGCCGACTCCATAGACAAGGCCCATGCCGCTGCCGCGCAGCCGGGCCGGCCAGATCTCGCCCATGTAGGGGCCGACGATCGAATAGTTGCCGCTGCCAAAAAAGGCCTGCGCCAGCAGCATCACATAGAACAGCGACACGGCGCCGATAAAAGCGTTGTGCAGGATGCCGGCGAGCGCCATGAACACCGCCGCGAACAGGCAGGAGAGGATGCCGCCGCCGCGCCGGCCCAGCGCATCGGACAGCCAGGAGCAGAAGAAGCGTCCCAGGATCGCCGAGATGCTGATCCAGATGACAAGACCGGACGCCTCGGCCGGGGTGACGCGCAGCACCATGACGAGGAGGGCCACCAGCCACAACGCCAACCCGACCCCGCCGGTCTGGGTCAGCCCGGTCAGACAGCCGGCGACGAGACTGCGCGGGTACTTGAACAGTTCGAGCCAGCGCGTGTGCTCGACCGCCGGCGCAACGGCCGGCAAGGCGATCGTCGCGGGATCGACCTGCAACACCCAGGCGAGCGATTTGCGCGCCTCGGCGATGCGCCCCTTGCGCATCAGCCAGTGCGGCGATTCGGGGACCCAGACCCGGATCATCAGGGTCAGGAGCGCCGGTACGAGACCGCACAGGGCCAGCCCGCGCCAGCCGATGGTCGGGGTCGCATAACGCCCCAGAATCGCGCCCAGCAGAAAACCGGCCGGCAGCATCGTCGTCGTCAGCCCGGTCAGCCAGCCACGCTTTTTGGCCGGCAGAAATTCCTGCATCAGGGTGATGTCGACCGAATAGAGACCGGTCGTCCCGACCCCGACAAAAAACCGGCAGATCACCAGGTAGATCCATCCCCGGTCGGGGGTCAGCGCCATCGCCCCGGTGGCCAGCGCGACATTGAGGATGGTGGCGATAAACACCGTGCGCCGGCCGATCTTGTCCGCCGCCCAGCCCCAGAACAGCGAGCCGAGCGGCGCCCCGATGCCGGAGGCAAACAGGATCGCCCCCGCTTCGATGTAGGTCAGATCCCAGCCGCGCACGATGAACGCCAGGACAAACCCGATCAGCAGAAAATCAAAAAAATCGAGCATGTCGCCGAGCGTTGCCGCCAGCGCGATCTTCCACTGATTGAGGGTCAGCGTGTCTTGCCGTTCCAGCTGCTCCAGCATGGTGCCCTCCCGTTGCGACCCGACCGGAGCAGGATGCCGGACAGGTCCCTATGATGTTTTTTTGGCGATCGGCCCATCGGGTCCGCGCGATGAGATCCTACCGCAAGCCCCGATCTCCGGCAACCGGCCTCGGGTGGCTGCGCCGCGGCGGGCTGAAAGTAAAAATTAACGAAATTGCGGCTCTCTTGCCGTGTCACAAAGGGTGGGCGCGAGGTGCCAGACTGGTTGGTCGCGGTCTTGCAGGGTTGCACACCCTGGGCGGCGGGCGGAAAACCGACGCGGGGCGGGTTCCGGCCG
>JBOHMF010000333.1:0-5313 GCA_050730055.1 Allostellaceae bacterium | reverse complement strand
TGTCGTAGTCGCTTCGATGCCGGCCCATGTCCGCAGCGGCGCCACATAAGGAAAAGAGATGAACGAAGGAAAGCGCCTGATCGAAGTCGATTTCCCGCTGGAGCAGGTATCGCTCGATTCGATGCACGAAAAGAACGTTCGGCACGGGCCTATCTCGACCCTGCACATCTGGCCGACGCGGCGGCCGCTGGCGGCGTGCCGCGCGGCGCTGATCGCGACGCTCTTGCCTGATCCCGGCACTGCCGAGGAGCGCAAGGCGATCTACCGGCAGCTCGCTGGCGAGGTCGTCGAGACGATCGAGAAGAAGATCAACGGCAAGACCGTCGAGAAGCGCAAGCGCGAGACGCGCGGCGGCATCATGGCGCCGCGCCAGGCGCAACTGGCGCTGACGACGGAGTCCTGAGGATCTGCCGCATGCCGACGATCAGCACCTTCTACGGCATCCTGATCCAGATTTTCTGGCGCGAGCACGGGCCGCCGCATTTCCATGCGCTTTATGCCGAGCACGAAGCGCTGATCGATACCCGCACGCTCGAAGTGATGCAAGGCAGCCTGCCGAAGCGGGCCCTGGCGCTGGTGCTGGAATGAGCCTCCGAGCACCGGGCCGAATTGATGGAGGATTGGGACCTATGCACTCGCATGCAGACGCCCAGGAAGATCGCACCGCTGAGTTGACCCCGCCGGCCCATCCGCGGGCGCCGTGGCGCGTCGCCGAGGTCGAGGCGCTGCCCGGCTTCCGGCTGCGGGTGCGCTTCAACGACGGCACCGAGGGCATCGTCGAGCTGGCGGATTTCATCAAATCGGACGCAGCGGGTGTGTTTGCCGCGCTGCGCGACGAAAAGCTTTTCCGGCGAGCCGGGATCATCCTTGGTGCGGTCACCTGGCCGGGCGAACTGGACCTCGCGCCCGATGCGATGCACCGGGCGATCAAGGAACACGGAAGGTGGATCGTCCCATGAAATCGGGTAACGGGAAGGCGTCCGGTTTGGCCTGGAAGCCCTGGCATCAAGTGGTGACATTGCGCGAGGATGTGCGCAGCGGCGACATGTCCATGACCGAATTCGCCGCCGATCTGCACGACGTGATGATGCAGCGCGGCACAAGGCCGATCTACGAGGACCCGGCCCGCTTTTTCGCACTGACCTATCCGACCTACCAGATGCGCGAATTGGCGAAGGACGTGGTGCTGCGGCTGGCCGGGAGGAACACGAAGGCGATCCGGCAACTTGAGATACCCTATGGCAGCGGCAAGACGCATACGCTGATCACACTGCGCCACCTGGTCCATGAGCCGCAGTCATTGCCGCCGCTTCCGGCGGTGGCGCAGTTCGTGTCGCATATCGGTGTGCCTTTGCCGCAGGCGCGCATCGCGGCGCTCAATTTCGACAAACTCGATGTCGAGAAAGGCATGGAAGTACGCGGGCCGGACGGGAAGTTGCGCTGGCTGAAGCACCCGTGGAGCGTGCTGGCGTTCCAGATCGCCGGCGCCGATGGGCTGCGCGTGCTTCACCCTGACGGTGCGGATGCGGAACGCGAAAGTCCGCCGGCCGAGCCGCTGATGGAGGAATTGCTGCGGCGGCCGCAGGCGGAAGGCCGGGCGACGCTCGTGCTGATCGATGAAGTGCTGATGTATGCCCGCGACAAGGTCGATCGGTTTCCGAATTGGCGCGGACTGCTGATCGATTTCTTCGCCCATCTGTGCGACGCGGTGGCCAAGGTCGACCGCTGCGCGATGGTGGTCTCGCTGCTCGCCTCCGACCCGATGAAGAACGATGCGTTCGGCAAGGAGCTGATCGGGCAGGTCTCTGAGCTCTTCAACAAATTCAGAGAGCAAACGGTCCAGCCGGTGTTGAAGGAAGATGTTGCCGAGGTGCTGCGGCGCCGTTTTTTCGAGCCGGTGTCGGTGGGCGACCCGGAAGCCTTCCGGCCGCACGGGACGGCCGCGGTCGCCAACATTGCCGAACTCGACGAGACGACCCGCAAAGACCGGAAGAACGCGGAGGACCGCTTTCTCCGCAGCTATCCGTTTCATCCGGACCTGACCGACATCTTTTACGACCGGTGGACGCCGTTCGACAGGTTTCAGCGGGCGCGCGGCATCCTGCGTACCTTTGCGCTGGCGCTGCGCGATGCCGAGAAATGGGACACGGCGCCCTTGGTCGGCCCGAACGTGTTTCTGCCGCCACCTGGCGATGCGGGGATTGCCGAGGCGGCACGCGAATTGGCGGGCATCGCGACGCGCGAGGTCACCGCGGGTCGCGGGCACGAATGGGCGCCGATTCTGGAAGGCGAGCTGGCGAAGGCGCGCGCCATCCAGACCGAGGAGCCCGGGCTGAGGTTCCGAGAGGTCGAAGAGGCGGTCTGCGCGGTCTTTCTCGGGTCGCAACCGACCACGCGGAAGATGCGCACCTTGGACCTGCTCGCGCTGCTCGGCGCGACGCGCCCCGACCGGATCGAACTCGAAAAGGGCCTCAAGCGCTGGACCGAGCTGTCATGGTTTCTCGACGAGGCCGAGTTTGTCAGCGATGGAGAACAGACAGGCGCGCTGCCAAAGGCATGGCGGCTTGGCAACCGCCCGAACCTGAAGCAGATGCATGACGACGCCTGCCGCAACCGGGTGACCGATGATGCGGTCGAGGCGAAGCTGCTCGCCGATATCCAGCAGACGCGCAGCCTGACGCAGGGCGCCTCGGCGGCCGGTGCGCGCGTGCATACGCTGCCGGGTCGGCCGCACGACATCGAAAACGACGGCGAGTTTCATTTCGCCATTCTCGGTCCGAAGGCCGTTTCGGATTCCGGGAAGCCGAGCGCCGAGGCGCGCCGCTTTATCGGCGAGACCACCGGACCCGACCGCCCGCGCACCTATCGCAACGCGATTGTGTTGGTCGTGCCGTCGCGTGACGGCCGCGATGCGGCCCGGAGCCGGGTGCGCGAGTATCTCGGCTGGGAAGAGGTGCGCAGCCAGCTCAAGGATCAGCCGCAGGACCCGATGCGCGAGGCGATCCTTGCGAAATCGACCGAGGACGCGCGCAAGGCGATCCCCGAGGCCATCCGTCAGGCCTGGTCGATCGTGGTCACGGTCAACGAGCAGAACGACATTCAGGCGTTCAAAATCACCGTCGGCGGCGAGCCCTTGTTCGCGACGGTCAAGGCGGACAAGCGCGCGCGCATTCAGGAGACGGCGATCAGCGCCGCGGCGATGCTGCCGGGCGGCCCCTACGATCTGTGGCGCGAAGACGAGCCCTCGCGCCGGGTGAAGGATCTGGTCGGGGCGTTCGTCGAGAACCCGAAGCTGCCAAAGATGCTGCGGCAGAAAGAGATCCTCGACACGATCGACAATGGCGTGAAGCGCGGCCTCTTTGTCGCTGGGCTGACCCGCCCCGACAAACCGGTCAAGACATGGTGGCGGACGCCTCCCGCGGCGAGCCGGCGCTCGAAGTGTTCCTGCCCGAACAGGCTGCGCTGAGCGAGCTTCACCCGAGCGTTCTCGCTCCCGGCGCTCTGCCGAGCTTGTGGACCGGTGAGTCGGTTACGGTCGCCGATGTCGTCACCTATTTCGCCGGCGGCCGCACGGTCACGGTGCAGCGCGAGGGCTACGAGGAGCCGGTTCACATCCCCGCCTGCCCGCAGGCCGCGGTCGAGGCGGCAATTGGTGAGGCTGTCCGCCAGGGCATCCTGTAGCTCGTCAATAGCCCCGGTAGTTTTCAAGGCGAGGCGGTACCGGCCGGCGTGCTGACGGCCGGCGCGCAGCTGCGGGCGCCGATGGCCCTGATACCCGTTGACCGGCTGAACCAAAATGCTGTGCCGGATGCATGGAAGGACGGCAAGACAACCGCGCTTGCGCTTTCGATCGCGCTCGCCGCTCAGAATAACGATCGCCCAGTGCCATGGTCGATCATGCGGCAGGCGATCGACGCCGGC
The DNA here is from genome assembly GCA_050730055.1 of Allostellaceae bacterium. GTDB lineage: Bacteria > Pseudomonadota > Alphaproteobacteria > ATCC43930 > CGMCC-115725 > AP-15. The sequence continues at coordinate 1,392 of JBOHMF010000333.1, read as the reverse complement.
ATCACCTCCCGCTGGCTCGAGCTCGCACCGGGCAGTGGCCCGTGGCCATGCGATATGACCGGCGCCTCAGCCCTGACTTTGAGGCAACCGTCCACCAGTATCGGCGCCGCCGAGCAACCGCCTGGCGGTTATGTGCCGCAACCGCAGGGTGTCTACCATGCCTCGGCCGTGCTGGAAGCATCAGCTCTACAAGACCTTGTCGAGGTCCTGCCGGATATCATCAAAACTGCTGCCGGCATTCCTCTACGCCTTCATCTGTCCGTCACCTTAGGAGATGGGCAAGAGGTAGGGTCTCAGATCGTCGCTTCGATCAATAGGATCCTGGGGGATGTCAGTTCAGAGCTGCGGTTGAGAGCCTAGCGTTACAGTTGCAATTTTCGTTTCAGATGGGCTCGCTGCGCGGCGGCCTGGTGGGCGCGGCGCCAGAGCGACCAGGCGATGCTCTCACTTCCCGCAGCGCCAAGGCCCGCCGTTCCAGCGTCGTCTCGATCGATACCACCGCCATCCCTGATCTCCGAATGAGGATGATTGATTGATCTGGATATCTTCAAAACTTGCAACTGTAATGCTAGGAGGGGATGGGCAGCGGCGAGGAGAGCGCCGCAGCCGCATCGGCCGGTTTTGATACTGCGGCGCGCTCCACGATGTGGCGGATCGCCGCGAGCAGACCGATCAGCGTGAAATAGTAATCCCAATACTCGATGTTTAAAAACGAACCCGCGACAAAAAAGGCCACGATCGAGACCTGGCTCATCCGGGCAAAGTCGCCGGCCCACCGCCATTCCGGCCGGCCTCGCGCGTGCCGGATCAGCCAGCGGCTGTTGCGCCAACCGACCACGGGCAGGGCAAGCCAGATCAGCAACCCGATAAATCCTTGGTCAGCCAGCACGCCGATATAGACATTGTGCTCGTCGCGCGCCCTGACACCGGGATCATAGCGGTTGATGACCGCCTGCGATTGGGTCACCCTGTACCCTCCTCCGGTCAGCGGCCGCGCCAGCGCGATCTTCAGCGCCGCGCCCCAGATCTCGATGCGACTCATTGCCGATTCGTCCTGTTGATAGGTCACAATGGTCTCGATGCGGGCGAAGTACTTCTCCGGCATGAAACCGAACGCCGCCACGGCGATCAGCCCGATTGCGAGACCCGAAACCAGCTTTTTGGAGGATTTGAGCCATAACCAGCCGACGCATGCCACGAGACCGAGCAGACCGCCGCGCGAATAGGTCGACAGAACGGCAAAAATCGAACACGCAATGACAATGAGCCAGGCGATGCGCAGCCACCGCCGCGCACTGTTCATCCGGACATAATTCATCAGCGGCAGCGCGACAACCAGCCCTGCCGCGATGTCGTTGTTGTCGCTGACGACCGTGTTGGCAGGCCCTAAAA
>JBOHMF010000332.1:0-5317 GCA_050730055.1 Allostellaceae bacterium | reverse complement strand
GTTTCAGCCTCGCCCACGAGGCAGCAAAATATCTCTCCGCTTTCATCAATGGAGTATTTGTCCAGATAACCGATCCCATCATAATCCGAGACGGCAGCCTTGATCAGTTCGTGGTCGATTTTGGCATAATTTTTTTCGAGCCTTTCATGGCACTCGGACACGGGCTCAAACAGGATGTGTTTTTTGTTGGCAAAAACAGCCTGAAGCGCGGCGGACCCGGTATGGACGCCGACATCCAGCACCGTGCCGATGTCGAGGCCGGCGCCGACCAGAAAGCGCAGCGTGTTCTCCAGCGTCGGAAAGCGGATCATCGCGGCGCTCAGCCGCGTCTCGGAAACAGCCGCTCCTCGACAAGGGCGCAGAGGATGTGGCCGGCGGTCAGATGCACCTGCTGGATCAGCGGGGTCGAATCGCTCGGAACGCACAGGCAGACATCGCACACGGCCCGCATCGCGCCGCCGCTCGCGCCGGTCAGACCGACGACCGCCAGTTCCTGTTCGCGCGCCGCCGCGATCGCCCGCAGGATGTTTGCCGAGCGGCCCGAGGTTGAGAGCGCGATCAGCACGTCACCGCGCCGGCCAAGACCGCGGACCTGCCGCGCAAACACCTCGTCATAGCCGTAATCATTGGCGATCGCGGTCAGGATCGAACTGTCGGTGGTCAAGGCCAGCGCCGCCGCCGCCGGGCGATCGTAAGCGAAGCGCCCGACGATCTCGCCGGCGATGTGCTGGGCGTCGCCAGCGCTGCCGCCATTGCCGGCGAGCAGCAGCTTGTTGCCGCGTTGGAGCGCCGCTGTCGCCAGATCGGCGGCGGCGGCGATCGCAGCGACAAAGACCGGGTCATCGATCGCCCGTTGGATCACGTCGCGCGAGCGCGCCAGATAGTCGATTATCGGGTCCACACCCTGCCCCCAAAGTCCGATGAGGCGGGCACGCCGCCGCATGAGCCGGCGAAATATATCGGCGCTGGCGGCGTTGTCCACCGCAGCGAGGCCGGCGGGAGACCGGCTCACCGTTGGCGCCGCCGTTGATGCCGCCCGAGGCGCCGCTTTTCTCGACACTTTTAACCAGGCCGCACCACAATGAGCGGATTTGGCAATCAGGAGCGGGCTCCAGCATGCGCATCGCGGTGATCGGGACGGGTTATGTCGGGCTGGTGTCCGGCACCTGCTTTTCGGCGTTTGGCAGCGAGGTCGTCTGCGTCGATAACGACGCGCAAAAGATCGCCCGCCTCAAACGGGGCGAGATGCCGATTTATGAGCCTGGTCTCGACACCCTCGTAGCCGAGAATGTCGCGGCCGGGCGGCTCTTTTTCACCACCGATCTGGCGGCCGCGGTTGCCGGCGCGGAGGCGGTCTTTATTGCGGTCGGCACGCCGGCGCGGCGCGGCGACGGCCACGCCGATCTCACCCATGTCTTTGCCGCGACCGAGGAAGTCGGCCGGGCCTTGAGCGGTTACAGCGTCGTCGTGACCAAATCGACGGTTCCGGTCGGCACCGGGCGCCGGGTTGCGGCGATCCTCAAACGGGTCCGTCCCGGCGCCGCTTTTGATGTCGCCGCCAACCCGGAATTTCTGCGCGAGGGTTCGGCGATCGAGGATTTCATGCGCCCCGACCGGGTGGTCATCGGCGCCGACAGCGAGCGCGCCCGCGCCGTTCTGCGCGCGCTGTACCGGCCGCTGTATTTGATCGAGACGCCGATGCTGTTCACCACGATCGAGACCGCCGAACTGATCAAGTATGCGGCCAATGCGTTTCTTGCCACCAAGATCACCTTTATCAACGAGATCGCTGATCTGTGCGAAGCGGTGGGCGCCGATGTCCAGGATGTGGCCAAGGGGATCGGTCTCGACGGGCGCATCGGCCGCAAGTTTCTCCATGCCGGCCCGGGCTTTGGCGGGTCCTGCTTTCCGAAGGACTGCCGCGCCCTGGTGCGCACGGCGCGCGAGGCCGAGCGCGGCCTCGAAATCGTCGAGACCGTGGTGCGCGTCAACGACGCGCGCAAGCGCGCGATGGCCGACAGGATTGTCACCGCCTGCGGCGGCAGTGTCGCCGGCAAAAGGCTGGCGGTCCTCGGACTGACCTTCAAGCCCAACACCGACGATATGCGCGAAGCCCCGAGCCTTGCCATTGTGCCGGCGCTCCAGGCGGCCGGCGCCGACATCCGCGCCTTTGACCCCGAGGGCATGAGGGAGGCGCAAAAGCTGCTGCCCGACCTCTTGTGCGTTGCCGACCCCTATGCCGCGATGGAGGCGGCCGATGCGCTCATTCTGCTGACCGAATGGAATGCCTTTCGCGCCCTTGCTCTCGATCGTGTGCGGGGTCTGTTGCGCACGCCGCTCGTCATCGATCTGCGCAACATCTATGAGCCGGCGCAGATGGTCGCGGCCGGTCTCGCCTATGTCAGCATCGGCCGCCCGGCCGACGGTCCCGAGCCGGTCCGCGCGCGCGGTCTCGCCTGAAGGAGACGACATCCGATGAGCAGCCTGGCCAAGCGGGTCCTTGTCACCGGCGGTGCCGGATTTCTCGGCTCGCATTTGTGCGAACGCCTGCTCGCGCAAGGCGATGATGTCTTGTGCGTTGACAACTACTTCACCGGGCGCAAGGACAATGTGGCACAGCTCTTGGGAGATCCGCATTTTGAGGCGATGCGGCACGACATCACCTTCCCGCTCTACGTCGAGGTCGATGAGATCTACAATCTCGCCTGCCCCGCTTCGCCGATCCACTACCAGTTTGATCCGGTGCAGACGACCAAGACCAGCGTGATCGGTGCCATCAACATGCTGGGTCTGGCGAAGCGCGTGAAGGCCCGGATCTTTCAGGCTTCGACCTCGGAGGTCTATGGCGACCCGACGTTGCATCCCCAGCCTGAAACCTATCGCGGCAATGTCAACCCGATCGGGCCGCGCGCCTGCTACGACGAGGGCAAGCGCTGCGCCGAGACCCTGTTTTTCGACTATTTCCGCCAGCACAAGCTGCGCATCCGCGTCGCCCGCATTTTCAACACCTACGGTCCGCGCATGCACCCCCATGACGGGCGCGTCGTCTCAAATTTCATCGTCCAGGCCCTGAAGGGCGAAGCGATCACGATCTATGGCGATGGCAGCCAGACCCGCGCCTTCTGCTATGTCGATGATCTGATCGAGGGGTTTGTGCGGCTGATGGCGGCCGAGGATGCGGTGACGGGTCCGATCAATCTCGGCAATCCGGTCGAGACCTCGGTCGGCGAACTGGCCCGTCTGATCCTCGTCCTCACCGGCTCGCGCTCGCGGATCGTCCATCGGCCTCTGCCCCAGGACGATCCAGTCCAGCGCTGCCCGGACATCAGCGAGGCCACGGTCCTGCTCGGCTGGCGGCCGACGACACTGCTCAAGGAGGGCCTGGAGCGCACCATCGCCTATTTTGACGATCTCCTCACCCGGCACGGCGAGATCGCCGCCTGCGTGCCGGTTCTGTCAAACGGGTGAGGGGCTACTGCCCCTCGCGCACGACCGGGTTCTCAAGCGTGCCGATCCCGGTGATCTCGATTGCGACCCTGTCGCCGTGCTTCAGGTTCTGCGGCCAGCCGTCGGTGCCCATCCATACGACATCGCCCGGATAGAGCGTCAGGTAGCGCGACATGCGGGCGAGAAACTTTGCCACCCCGTGGACCATGTGGTTGGTCAAAAAACGGTTGGTCTCCTTGCCGTTGACCCGCACGGTGGTTTCCGCTGCGTCGAGATCAAAATCGGTCTCGATCCACGGCCCCATCGGCTTGAAGGTGTCGGTGTTCTTGGCGCGCCACAAGGTGCGGTCCTGGCGCTGCCAGGTGCGCTCGCTCATGTCGTTGCCGATCGTCCAGCCGAGAACGCAGGAGAGCGCGTCGCGCTCGGACAGGTGCTTTGCCTGCCTGCCGATGACCGCGACGAGCTCCGCCTCGTACTGCACCAACTCGCTCGCGTCCCTGGGGATGACGATGGCCTCGCCATCGGCGATCAGCGCGTTGTTGGCGCGATAGCCGATGTCGGCCTCGGGCGGCAGTTCCGGCTCGCGGCCGAGCTTTCTCGCCGCCTCGGTCACGTGTTCGGCGTAATTGAGACCGGCGGCGTAGAAGGTGCGCGGCACGACCGGCACGAGGAGCTTGAGGCCGCGCAGCGGATGCCGGCTCGCCGTGCGCTGATAGCCGGCAAAGGGGTCGCCCGTGACCTCGACGACACCGTCGCCCTCGACGATTCCATAGACCTCGCGTCCCTCTGTCGCGAATCGGACCCAGCGCATGCCTGCCTCTCCTTGCCGGTTTGCGGCAGTATGACGAGGCCAAGCGGGGCTTGGCAACGGCGTGGGATCGCGTGCAAGAATTCATCGACTCTTCACTAGAAGTAGTGTATGATAATTTCGTTACTACTATATAGGGGTGTATTGATGCCTACCGCCAAGAAACCTGCCGCCAAGGCTGGAAAGGGCGCCGCCGGCAAGAAGCCGGCCAAGTCCGACAAGCCGATGGCAGTCGCGGCCGACAAGCCAAAAAGCAAGTAGCCTTCCCGCTGTCGGCGGGGCGGGCGACGCGCGAATCGGCTCGCGCGTCGCCCTTTTCATCGGGCTCCTCGATAGGTTATGGGAAGCCGCGCGGGGGCGCGCAGGAAACGGGCGATCGAGGACGGCATGAACGGCGGGGATGAGGCGAGCAAAGCCAAACGGGAACGGTTGCGCACGCTCATCGCCGAACGCTCGCTGTTGCAGAACCGCGGCTTTGTCCTCGCCTCCGGGCGGGCCAGCAACTACTTCTTCGACATGAAGAAGACGATGTTTGATCCGGAAGGCGCGGCGCTTCTCTCCGATCTCCTGTTTGCCATGATCCGCGACGATCCGGTCGGTCATGTCGGCGGTCTTGAAACCGGAGCGATCCCGCTTGTTGCGCTCTTATGCCGGCGCAGTTGGCCGGAAAAGCCGCTCCAGGGCTTTTTTGTGCGCAAGGAAGAGAAGGGCCACGGCACCGATCAGAGGATCGACGGCCGGCTGACGCGCGGCGTGCCGGTCATCCTGTTTGAGGATGTCACGACGACCGGCGGCTCGGTCCTCCAGGCGGCGGAGTGCGTGCGGACCCTCGACTGCCCGGTTCACAAGATCGTCAGCGTGGTCGATCGCCTGGAGGGCGCGGCCGAGAATTTCGCCCGGATCGGGATGCGGTTCGAAGCGCTCTTTACCCGCGAAGATTTTGCCTGAGCGGGCGAGGGCGGCAATGCGGAGCGCAACGGCGTCTGTCGGGTCCTGGCGCCTCCTCCTGCGGCGATTGCCGGGGCTTGCCCTGCTGCTTGCGGTGGTAGCCGTCCTCCTGCT
>JBOHMF010000331.1:0-5326 GCA_050730055.1 Allostellaceae bacterium | reverse complement strand
TGCCAAGGCGCTGCGCGACGCGACCCGACCGTTCCGCAAACTGCTGCTGACGGCAACCCCGCTGCAAAACTCGCTGCTCGAGCTCTACGGCCTCGTCTCGGTCGTCGACGAGCAGTTCTTCAGCGACGAAGCCGCGTTCCGCAGCGCCTATCTCTCCGGCACCGGGGCAACCGCCAATCTGCCGCATCTGCGCAAGCGGCTGCTGACGATCTGCAAACGCACGCTGCGCCGCCAGGTGCAGCAGGCCGGCCTCATCAACTACACCGAGCGCTGGCCGCTGACCCTCGAATTCGAGCCGTCGCAGAACGAGATGCAGCTTTACGAGGCGGTCTCGGCCTATCTGCGGCGCAAGGACACGATTGCCTTTGGCGACAACCCGAACGCGCTCGTCACACTGATTGTCCGCAAGATCCTGGGCTCCTCGACCTTCGCGGTCGCCGAGACGCTCGGGCGGATCGTCGAGCGGCTGAAAAAACGGGAGCGCGCCGACCTCGCCGCACTCGCGGATTACGATGCCGCAGAGACTGATGCCGAGGAATTCGCCGCCGACACCGAGCCCGCCGCGCCGGCGCAGCCGCCGCCGATCGACCCGAAACAGCTCGCGGCCGAGATCGCCGAACTCGAAAGCTATCGCAGCCTCGCCCTCCAGATCGGCAGCAATGCCAAGGGGCGCGAACTGGTCGCGGCATTGCCGAGAGCGCTCGACGAGATCGCCGCCAAAGGCGGCGAGCGCAAGGCGGTGATCTTTACCGAATCGGTGCGCACCCAGCGCTATCTGGCCGAACTCCTCGCCGCCAACGGCTATGACGGCCGGATCGTCTTGATGAACGGGCAGAACAGCGATCCGCTGAGCCGCGCGATCTGCGCAGATTGGCTCGCCCGGCACCGGGGGACCGATATGGTTTCCGGATCGCGCACCGCCGACATGAAGGCGGCGATCGTCGAGGCCTTCAGGACCGAGAGGGCGATCCTGATCGCGACCGAATCGGGCGCCGAAGGGATCAACCTGCAATTCTGCTCGCTGGTCATCAATTACGATCTGCCGTGGAACCCGCAGCGGGTCGAGCAGCGCATCGGCCGCTGCCACCGCTATGGCCAGAAGATCGATGTGACCGTGGTCAACTTTCTGAACCTCAAAAACCGCGCCGAGCAGCGGGTCTACGAATTGCTGAGCGAGAAGTTCCGGCTGTTCAAGGGTGTCTTCGGAGCCAGCGACGAGGTATTGGGGGCGATCGAGCGCGGCGTCGATATCGAAAAGCGCATCCTGGAGATCGTGCAGAACGCGCGCACCGAGGCCGAGATCAATACCGCCTTCGATACGCTGCAGGCCGAGCTCCAGACCCAGATCAGCGAGCAGGTCCTCGACGCCCGCCGGCGCCTCCTCGAAAACGTCGATGAGCGGGTGGTCTCGATCCTGAAGAGCCGCAGCGGCGAGATCCGCCGGCATCTGTCGGAGTTCGAGCGCCGTCTGCAAGTCGTCGCCCGCGCCGAATTGCCGGACGCCCGGTTCCACGCCGACGATCCGCGGCGCTTCGATTATGCGGGCGACACCTACACCACCGAATGGCCGCTCGCCGACGAGCACGGCTGGAAATTTTTCCGCCTGACCGAGGGCACATTGGCGCCCAGGGTCGTCGGCGAGGCCAAGGTGCGGGCCTTCGACGGGGCGGCGGCGCTGCGCTTCGATCTCGCCGCCTATCAGGGCGGCAGGCTCGCCGATGTCGAGCCGCTGCGCGGGCATCGCGGCTGGCTGCGCGTGTCGAAGCTCACCCTCCCGACCGAGGCCGTCATCCGCGAGCATCTGGTGCTGGCGGTCGCGGCCGAGGCCGGGCTGAGCGTCCATCCCGACACGATCGAGCGCCTGCTCGCGGTGCCGGCCGCCGATCTCGGACCCGCGGCGGAGCCGGCTACGGCCGCCCGGCTCGATTCGGCCGAGGAGGCACGCAAAAAGGCGCTGTTGGCGGAGGCCGAACGGCAGAACGCGGCCTGGCTCGACGCCGAGAGCGACAAGCTCGACAATTACGCCGAGGATCTGGAGCGCGCCTTTGAGGCGCAGATCAAGGCGGCCGAAGCCGAAATCCGGGAGGCGAAAAAGGCGCTGCGCGGCTCGGATAAGCCATTGGCCGAAAAGCTCGACGAAAAGCGCCGCATTTCGGCATTGCAGGCGCGGCGCGATCGGATGAGGGCCGAGTATTTTGCCAAGCGCGCCGAGATCCGCGCGCAGGTGAAGGCGATGCTCGACAAGGTTCAGGAGAGCCTGAGGATGCAGCCGACCCTGACCCCGCTCTTCACGATCCGCTGGGAGGTCGCATGAACAAGAAGCAGCGGCTGGAATTGACCTGGATCGGTAAGGACGAACGGCCGCGGGTCGAGCCGCGGATTCTAATGGGAGATCCGGAGCGGTCCCACCACGCACCGCACCGAGTGGGCGATCACGACATTTTCGATAATCGACTGATTTTTGGGGATAACCTCCTTGTACTCAAATCGCTCGAACAGGAATTGTCTGATAAAATTAAGTGCATTTTCATTGATCCGCCGTACAACACCGGAAACGCCTTTGAGCATTACGACGATGGCCTTGAGCATTCTTCTTGGCTCACACTTGTACAATCCAGACTCCACGCTCTCTATAATCTTTTATCCGAAGAAGGGTCAATTTGGATTTCGATCGACGACAATGAAGCGCATTACCTAAAGGTTCTCTGCGACGAGGGTAACTGCTCACCGCTCGGTGGGGTTGGGGTGGGGCCGTCGGCGTGAGGGGATGGGCGGACGGAGAAGCAGCCGGCAGATTTTGGGGTTTGGGCGGTGTGAGCCCATAGATTTTGGTTGACAGGGGTATATTGGCGTGATTCAACCTGGGGGTGTATCGGGATGATCTCGCAAACCTATCCAGGGATGAGCTGATCGCGCTGGCGCAGGCGCAGGCGGCACAGATCGCGGAATTGACCCGGCGCCTCGCCGAGCTTGAGGCCAGGCTCGGGCAGCCGCCCAAGACCCCGGACAATTCCTCGGTGCCGCCCTCGCAAGCGCGCAAGCCCAACCGCGCCGAGCGCCGCGCGGCGAAGCAGCGCAAGGGTCGGCCAGGCGTGTTCCGGGCGCTGACCGCCAATCCGGACCGGATCATCGAGCGCCTCGCCGAGTGCTGCCCGCATTGTGCGCGGGCGCTCGGCCCCCAGGATCAGCCCGGGTTTCATGCTTATGATCATATCGAGCTGCCGCCGATTCGGCCGGTCATCACCCGCGTCCACCGGCACCGCGGTGTGTGTCCGCATTGTCGGCGCGGCTTCAGCGCGGCAGCGCCCGAGGGCATGCCGCCGGGCTCGCCGTTCGGCCCCGACCTGACGGCGCTGATCGTGCACCTGCACGTCACCCAGGCGATTGGCTTTGAGCGGCTGGCACGACTGCTGGACGAGGTGTTCGGTCTGCGCCTCAGCGAGGGCGCCATCGCCAAGATGCTGGCCCGCGCCGAGACCCCGCTCGCCGCTGCGGCGGCAACCACCGCCGCGGCAATCCGCAATAGCAAGGTGGTGGCCTCGGACGAGACCTCGGCTCGGGTCGGCGGCAAAAATTGGTGGCAGTGGGTGCTGCTCTCCTCGACCGCGGTTCATCATCTGATCGCCGACAGCCGGGGTGCGGCGGTGCTGACCGATTTTCTGGGTGACGTGAAGCCCGAAGTTTGGGTCGCCGATCGCTACGCCGCGCAGGCCGGGCGCGGCAGCGAACGCCAGCTTTGCCTGGCCCACCTGCTGCGCGACGCGCAATACGCAATCGACAGCGGCGACACCGATTTCGCCCCCGGCTTCCACAAGCTGCTGCAACGGGCTGTCGCCATCGGCCGGCGCCGCCCCGAACTCAAGGACAGCACCCTCGGCCAGTACCGCGCCGACCTCGACCGCAGGCTCGACCGGTTGCTCGCCGCCACCCCTACCGCCGGGGCCGGACGCAAGCTCGCCCAAGCCATCCGCAAATGCCGCGGCGATCTGTTTGTCTTTGTTACCCGCCGCGATGTCGCCGCCACCAACAACGACTGCGAGCGCGCCCTGCGGCCCAGTGTCATCTTCCGAAAAGTCACCGGCGGCTTCCGATCCCAGTGGGGCGCCCATACCTATGCCGCCGCCGCTTCCGTCATCGCCACCGGCAGGCTGCACGGCCAATCCGCCCTCCAAGCGCTCCGCGATGTCCTCGCCGGCAGGCCTTTCCTCGTCCCACCCTGATCCCTCGCGCGACACTCTGAGTGAGAAGGCGGCGACATCATGCAGCCGCCACGGCGCCCGCTCTCATCCTGACGGTCGCCCGCGCTGATCAGGCGTGAGCAGTTACTATTCGAGATACCGAAGACGTGCCGATGGCCCATGCGCAAGGCTTCAGGATGGCCGTTTTTCTGGGCAAGGAGATCTCAGACGATGAAGCCGAGGGATTCGCGGTTGCGGTACGGCTTGGGTCACAGTTCGGGTATCTCGCAGACGGGGATATCATAGGACTAGACTCCAGCTCGTCGCGGTTGCGCGTTCTGTATCGCCGCGCCTCGAAGCACAATGCGTTTTTGGTGACCGAGCGGTGCAACCACTATTGTCTGATGTGCTCGCAGCCGCCGCGGAAGATTAATGATGCTTGGATTCTTGACGAAATCTTCGATTGCATGAGTCTCATCGATCCGGAAACGGAAACGATCGGTTTTACGGGCGGGGAGCCGCTGTTGGAGTGGCAGCGGCTCATCGCGCTGCTCGCGACCGCGCGAGACCGACTGCCGGATACCGCGATCCATGTGCTGACAAATGGAAGAGCCTTCGCCTCGGAGGAAGTGGCCTCTGCTTGGTCAGCGCTTCAGCACCGGCATTTATCTGCCGGGATCCCGCTCTACAGTGCGGTAGACGCCGTGCACGATTACGTGGTGCAGGCCCGCGGCGCATTTGACGATACCCTGCTCGGGATCTTGCGGCTGAAGGACAAAGGGCAGCGCGTCGAAGTGCGCGTCGTGCTGCATGCGATCACCGCGCCGAGGCTACGGGAGACCTGTACCTGGCTCGCGCGCAATCTTCCATTCATCGATCACGTGGCCCTGATGGGTTTGGAAAATACTGGATTCGCTCTCGCCAATCAGGCTGCATTATGGATCGATCCGCTCGATTATCGGACTAACCTGGCCAGTGGTGTGGAAATCCTGCGGTCTGCCGGCGTGAATGTCTCGATCTATAACCTTCCGCTCTGTCTTCTCGATCGTTCCGTGTGGGACGTTGCCGTACAATCGATCTCCGACTGGAAAAATGGCTATGTGTCGGAATGCGATAATTGTGCGGCAAGGACGCGATGTGCGGGATTC
>JBOHMF010000330.1:0-5338 GCA_050730055.1 Allostellaceae bacterium | reverse complement strand
GAGGTCGTGGTGGTCGGCGGCGGCAACACCGCGGTCGAGGAGGCGCTTTATCTGACCAATCACGCGGAAAAGGTCACGCTGATCCATCGCCGCGATGCGCTCAGGGCCGAGAAGATTCTGCAGGACCGGCTGTTCCGCAACCCGAAGATTGCGGTTCTGTGGGACACGGTCGTCGAGGAGATCCTCGGCGTGCCGGAGCCGCCGCAAGTCAGGGGCGTGCGGCTCAAGAACGTCAATACCGGTCTTGTCAGCGAGTATCCCTGCGAGGGTGTCTTTATCGCGATCGGGCATGTGCCGGTGACCGGGTTTGTCGCCGGGCAGTTGCCGCTCGACCCCGAGGGATACATCCCGACCCGGCCCGATTCGACACGGACCACGATCCCTGGAGTGTTTGCCGCGGGCGATGTCAAGGACAAGGTGTTCCGCCAGGCGGTGACGGCGGCCGGACTCGGCTGCATGGCGGCGATCGAGGCGGAAAAATTCCTCGCTGCCCAGGACGAGGCCGGGCAGTTGCGGGCGGCGCAATAGCCGCCGGCCGGAGATCGCTTTGCCGCCGTTGAAGGAAGCTGCACCGATGGACTGGGATAAGTTGCGGGTCTTTCACGCGGTCGCCGAGGCCGGCAGCTTCACTCATGCCGGCGAATCGCTGAGTTTGAGCCAGTCGGCGGTCAGCCGCCAGATCAGCGCGCTGGAGGAAAGCCTCTCGGTGCCGCTGTTTCACCGCCACGCCCGCGGTCTGATCCTGACCGAGCAGGGCGAACTGTTGTTTCGCACGGCGCGCGAGGTCTTTGCCAAGCTGTCGATGGCCGAGGGACTGATCTCCGAATCCAAGGACCGTCCAAAGGGGCCGCTCAAGATCACCACGACGGTCGCGTTTGGCTCGACCTGGCTGACCCCGCGTATCCGCGAGTTTCTCGACCTCTACCCCGAGATCGAGGTCAGTCTCGTCGTCGATGACTCCGAACTCGACCTGTCGATGCGCGAGGCCGATGTCGCGATCCGCCTGTCGCCGCCGCGCCAGCCGGACCTGATCCAGCGCCACCTTGTCAGCGTGCAGGTCCACGTCTATGCCGCGCCGGAGTACATCAAAAAATACGGCCGGCCGCAAAAGCCCGAGGATCTCGACAAGCACCGCCTCATCACCTATGGCGAGGGGTCCCGCCCGCCGGTGCCGAGCATCAACTGGCTGCTCGAAGCCGGGGCCAACCCCGGCCAGGACCGCAAGCCGATCCTCACCGTCAACAATTCCTACGGCATGCTGCGGGCGGTCTTGAGCGGCCTTGGCATCGCGGCCTTGGCCGATTTCATGGCCAACGAACACAGCGAACTGGTGCGGGTGGTGCCCGAGCTGACGGGACCGCCGGTCGAGGCTTATTTTGTCTATCCGGAAGAGCTGCGCAACTCGAAGCGCATCAACGTGTTTCGTGATTTCCTATTGCGCAAGGTGGCGGAGAGCCGGATCACCTGAAGGTTGCGACAATCAATCTCGAATCCCGCGAAGTGGCCGCGAGCGTTGCGCTTTTTGCAGACGAGCCAACCGCTATTCTGGGTGGTAATCGCGTGGTGATCCGGCCATCTTCTGCCCACGCGATATTGCTTCGCGGCAGGTTTTCGGCAGCACCGCCTGCTGATCCGGGTTCTCGGGACTTGTGCCCGGGAAGAGGGTCTTCGGACCCTTACGTCTCCCAGACGTGAAGCCTCCCTGTTCAAACTTGGCCGGAACCTTTGGTTCCGGCCAATTTTCTGTGAGCGACTGCAAGCCGGCGGGTCGATCAGAGCCGCCCGGTCCTCCGTCATGGCGCCCGGCGATTGCGCTGGGCGGGTCGAGGGGCTATCATTCCTCGCCCGGTCGGAGCGTAGCGCAGCTTGGTAGCGCATCAGCATGGGGTGCTGGGGGTCGTGAGTTCAAATCTCACCGCTCCGACCATTTCCCTTTCTCCGCGACGCCGGAGGCCGCATGAACGCCCCAGAATCGGACCGCGAACCCTGGCAATGGCCCGAGGAGCACTGGCGCCGGCTGATCGGCCGGGTGCGCGCCGGAAGGCGGCTGCGGCCCGCGGAATGGCCGGGCGGGGCCCGCGTTGCGGTCGCGCTGTCCTTTGACAGCGATCACGAGACCAACGAATTGCGCGACGGCGGCAAGTCGATCGGGCGTCTTGCGTGGGGCCAGTACGGCGCCCGCGTCGGGGTGCCGCGCATCCTTGATTTGCTGAAAAAACACGGCGTCAAGGCGAGCTTTTATGTGCCCGCCGTGACCGCGCTCCTCCACCCCGACGAGCAACGCCGGATCATCGCCGAGGGTCATGAGATCGGCATCCACGGCTGGATTCACGAAGTCAACACGCAGGTCCCGCCCGAGGCCGAGCGCGATCTCGCGCACCGCGCGGCCGACGCGCTCGAACGCATCTGCGGGGTGCGGCCGGTCGGGATGCGCACGCCCTCCTGGGATTTCAGTTGGGAAACCCTGGCGATCGCGCAGGATTTGGGCCTCCTTTACGATTCCTCGCTGATGTCGGACGAGGATTGCTACGAATTGCTGCTCGACGGGGCGCCGTGCGGGGTTGTCGAACTGCCGGTCGAGTGGGTGCGCGACGATGCGGTCTATTTCATGATGAACCGCTTCTCGGCGCTGCGGCCCTACACCCCGCCCGCCGATGTCTTTGACATCTTCCGCCGCGAGTTTGACGCCGCCCGCACCGAAGGGGGGCTGTTCCAGTTGACGATGCACCCGCACGTCATCGGCTACCGCTCGCGCATCTGGATTCTGGAAGAAATCATCCGCCACGCCCAGGCCGCGGGCGGCGCATGGTTTGCGACACACGCCGAGGTCGTGCGCTGGGCCAAAGAGCACGCGGCCCAATAGGGATGCTGGCGCCGGGGCGCAACCGGACGGGCACTCCGGATGAGTGATCTGACGACGCCTGCCAGCCCGCTCATAAAACGGCGGCCGCGCACCGGATGGGGCTGGTTTGTCGCCCTTGGCATCCTGATGATCGTGCTCGGCGGGTTTGCCTGGTTTGACATCATCGCGCTCACCCTGGCCGGCACCCTCTACATCGGCGCGGCGCTGCTGGTTGGCGGCGTGCTCCAGATCGCGCACGCGTTCCTGGACCGCAACTGGGGCGGATTTCTGCTGCATGTGCTGACCGGCATTCTCTACGTCGTCAGCGGCATCCTGATCATGCTGGAGCCGGTGGCCGGCTCGCTCGCGATCACCCTTGTGCTTGCCATCCTGATGATTGTCGCCGGCTGTTTTCGGGTGGTGCTCGCGCTCCGGCACTGGCACCTCGGCGGCGCCGGGTTGCTGCTGCTGGGCGGGCTGGTGAGCATCGGGGTTGGCGTCGCCCTCTATAAGACCCTGCCCTGGTCGGGTCTCTGGGTACTCGGCACGCTGATCGCCATCGAGTTGATCATCCACGGAGCTGCGTGGCTGGAGTTCGGCCTCGGGCTGCGCCGGCTCAGGTGATCGAGACCGTGTCTCGACGGGGGGAATGGCGTGAGGCGTTTTGTTTCGCTCAACCCATCCTGCGGTGTCCTGCTGGCGGCCTTGATGGCAGCCGGCGGCGCCCAGCCTTGCCGCCAGACCGCGGGTCCGAATCGCGCGCAGGAACTGGTGCGCCAGTGCCTGGAGGTGTCGCCCGCAACCCACCCTCCGTGCAACGCGGCAAACCCGTGCGCGCTGATCCGCGACGAGATCCGGCGCGGCTGCGCTCTGCTGACCGGCGGCGCGCCGGCGTTCTGCCGGAGTTATCCGGCTCGCCAGGCCGGCCGGAGCGCGCGAAACCTGAGGCGCGCATAGTCGGCGATCCAGGTGCCGGTCTCGCCCGTCGATAGGGGGCGCAACCCGGCTGCCTTGCGAGAGCCATGCCTCAATCGGCGAGGCCGACGACAAAGGCGAGCAGCCGGCCCAGCGCCAACAATGCCGCGTCATCGACCCTGCCGATCGGAGCGCCGCAGCGCTCCCGCAGGATCGCCATGATCTTGTCCACCATCACCTGCGACGGCTCGCGCAGACCGGTCTCCTCTCCTGCCGGCAAGGTCAGCCGGTAGAGCGGTGCAGCTCGCACGGTCGTCGTCAGCAGGCAGACAAGCACGCTGTCCGTCTCCAGCAGGAAATCGGATTGGATCACCAGCGCCGGCCGCGGCTTGCCGTAATCGCCGCTCAGCGCAACCGTGACCAGATCGCCCCGTTTCACGGCTCCGCGTCATCCCAATCCGCCGCGGCCTCGATGAAATCGAGCGCCTCGCGCTCCTCGGCGGCGCCCCGCAGCAGCAAAGCCTGCCGGTGCGCTTCCTCGCGAAAGCCGGGTGCCTGCGGATCGGGCACCCAGACCCGCAGCAACTTCATGCCGCGTGCCCGTCGGGTCGCACGGTATCGCTGGAACTTGTCGAGGCCGTCGTCGGCGCGGGCCGGCCGGGGCATGGGGAGTCTCCGCATAGAGGTCGCGCACTGCCCGAATAGGTAGCGCGCAACCCTGAGCGCAGCAAGACCGCTTGCCGCTTTTTTTACCCCGGCCGCAGCGCGCGAAACCTGAGGCGCACATAGTCGGCGATCCAGGTTCCGGTCTCGTCCCGCAGCACCGGGCGCAGGAGATCGGCGGTCTCGGCGCGCGCCGGGCCGCGCTCGGGTTCGGGGAGCGCGCCAAAAAACGGCTCGCAAAAGGTGTCGAGCCATCCTTCGACAGATCCCGGCAAGGCGGTCGGGCGCGGGATCAGCGCGATCTCGGCGACTTGAAACCCGGCCGCTTCGAGCTTTTTGCGCTGGGCCGCGGCGGAGGGAAACTGCCACGGGCTCAATTGCGTCGCGTCAAGACCGCGGCGCGCGAGAACCGCGCCCAGTGCCACCAGGATGGTCGCGATGTTGCCGTGCCCGCCCATCTCGGCGACAAGCCGCCCGCCCGGCTTCAGCGCCCGGAAGATGCCGGCAAGGACCGCATCCTGATCGCGCATCCAATGCAGCGCAGCATTCGAGAACACCGCGTCAAATATTGGACCAAACGCCAGCCGCTGTCCGTCAACGACGTGCGCGTCGAGACCGCGGGCGCGCGCCGCGGCGACCATGTCGGGACCGGCATCGATGGCAATGACCGCGGCGCCCTTCGCCGCGATCTTCTCGGAAAGGACCCCGTCGCCGCAGCCCAGATCGAGGATGCGCTCACCCGGTTGCGGCGCCAGAAGATCGAGCAGCGGGGCGCCGAGCGCCGGGACAAACGCGGCGTTCTCGGCATAGCGCCCGGCGAGCCAGGTCTGCGCGGCGATTTCGCTCATTGTCCCCACCCTCTCTGATTATTGTCATGGCCGTGCTTGTCCCGTGGGCCTTCAGCCCACGGGCTTGTCC
>JBOHMF010000329.1:0-5377 GCA_050730055.1 Allostellaceae bacterium | reverse complement strand
CGATGTGCCTCGGATAAGATTAAGTAATATTATAATTGCATTTTCAATCCATCATTTCCCTTGAAATCTATGATCGAAAACACCACATAAAAAGTGCCATACGAGAAACGAACAGAGGGTTTGCCGTACACAATTCTGAATCGCGGAAACGTGCGCGATTGGTCCGGTGTGGTCCTAGGTTACCCGCCGGATAGCAAACCAACTCTCTTACTGCGACCGCGACATGTTGTCAGGATCTCAGGAAGCATTGGTTTCTTCTGGCGAGCGCGGCAACAAATCGTCGCTTACAGCGACATCCTTGGTCGACTCTGATCGATAGGTCGGACGCTTGGCGTCACGGCCGGCTGAGAACGTGGAGGGAGCGGGCGGGGGCGAGTTGGAAGGACCAGCGCGATGGCGAATTCAACCGAACACCTCATGACATTTCCCGTCACAGGTGGAATCTTTGGTGTCGATCGGCTTGCGGCCAAGATGAACGCGCTTCTGAACGCGGATCAGATCGGCCCTTGGCATATAGGCCAGTGGATTGACTTCACGCACACCGTGATCCGGATAGAATTCGGCACCGCCGCCGCCGGTCAACTGGCGAGGCGTGCCTGCATCGAATTGATGAGCTGAGCACAATCATGGAACCTTGACGAGCGATATCGATCCCGCCGCGCTCGGCCGGTTCGCTTTCTCTCGATCCGAGCTGACCCTGTCGATGTCGTTACCGATGGAAATCGTGACAAGAAAAATTCGCGATTATTTATTTTCTAATACAATCACTTGGGTGCTTCATTTTTTTTAAAACCTCAAAATCTCATCCTTGTATTGTATTTATCGGCCTGCCGCGCCATGTAGAGTGTGCGTGTTAGCACTCTCTGTCCGAGAGTGCCAGACCCTCGCGCGGGTCCGAGGAGACCATCGATGAAATTGCGTCCATTGCAGGACCGCGTCCTGATCCGTCCAGTTGCGCCCGAGGCGAAGACCTCCGGCGGGATCTTTATTCCCGACACGGCGCAAGAAAAGCCGATGGAGGGCGAGGTCGTCGCCGTCGGCCCGGGCACGCGCGACGCGGGCGGCGAGTCGCACCCGCCGGAGGTCAAGGCCGGCGACCGGGTGCTGTTCGGGAAGTGGTCGGGCGCCGAGGTCAAGCTCGATGGCGAGGACCTTGTCATCATGAAGGAATCCGACATCATGGGCGTGGTCGATCCGGCCGCCCTGAACAAAGCCGCTTAACCGGGGAGACAAAGCATGGCTGCCAAGGAAGTCAGATTTAATGGCGACGCGCGTGACCGCATGCTGCGCGGCATCGAGACGCTCGCGAACGCGGTCAAGGTGACGCTCGGCCCCAAGGGGCGCAACGTCGTCCTCGACAAGTCCTACGGGGCGCCGCGCATCACCAAGGACGGGGTGACGGTGGCCAGGGAGATCGAGCTCGCTGATCGGTTCGAGAACATGGGCGCGCAGATGGTAAGGGAGGTCGCCACCCGGACCAGTGACCAGGCCGGCGACGGCACGACGACCGCGACGGTGCTCGCCCAGGCGATCGTGCGCGAAGGCGCCAAGGCGGTCGCCGCCGGCATGAACCCGATGGATTTGAAACGCGGCATCGACATGGCTGTCGCCTCGGTCGTCGCTGACCTCAGGACGCGCTCGAAAAAGGTCTCGACCAACGCCGAGATCGCGCAGATCGGGACCATTTCGGCCAATTGCGACTCCGAGATCGGCGGGATGATCGCGAACGCGATGGAGAAGGTCGGCAACGAGGGCGTGATCACGGTCGAGGAGGCCAAAGGCCTCGAGACCGAGCTCGACGTCGTCGAGGGCATGCAGTTCGACCGCGGCTACATCTCGCCGTACTTTGTTACCAACGCCGAGAAGATGTTCGCCGAGCTCGACGATCCCTACATCCTGCTGCACGAAAAGAAGCTGCCGGGGGTGCAGGCGATTCTCCCCCTGCTCGAGGCCGTGGTGCAGAGCGGCAAGCCGCTTCTGATCGTCGCCGAGGACATCGAAGGCGAGGCGCTGGCAACACTCGTCGTCAACAAATTGCGCGGCGGCCTCAAGGTCGCGGCGGTGAAGGCGCCGGGCTTTGGCGACCGGCGCAAGTCGATGCTCGAGGATCTCGCCATCCTGACCGGTGGTCAGCTCGTCAGCGAGGACCTCGGCATCAAGCTGGAGACTGTCACGCTCGACATGCTCGGCCGGGCGAAGAAGGTGCGCATCGAGAAGGACAGCACGACGGTCATCGCCGGCGCCGGGAAAAAGACCGGCATCGAGGGCCGCTGCGCACAGCTGCGCGCGCAGATCGAGGAGACGACCTCGGATTACGACCGCGAGAAGTTGCAGGAGCGGCTGGCCAAGCTGGCAGGCGGCGTTGCGATCATCCGCGTCGGCGGCGCGACCGAAGTCGAAGTCAAGGAACGCAAGGATCGCGTCGATGACGCGATGCACGCGACCCGCGCCGCGGTCGAGGAAGGCGTCGTCGCCGGCGGCGGAGTCGCCCTCCTCTACGCGAGCACGCGGCTCGGCCGGCTGAACCCCGAGAACGACGATCAAAAGGTCGGCATCGACATTGTGCGCCGGGCCTTGCTGGCGCCGGCACGGCAGATCTTTGCCAATGCCGGAGCGGACAGCTCGATCATCGTCGGCAAGCTGCTGGAGAAGGGCGATGCCGATCACGGCTTCGACGCGCAGAGCGGCACCTACGTCGATATGGTGAAGGCCGGCATCATTGATCCGACCAAGGTCGTGCGCCTGGCGCTGCAGGGCGCGGCCTCGGTCGCCGGCCTGCTCGTCACCACCGAAGCGATGGTCGCCGCAAAGCCGGAACGGCAGGCGACGCCGATGTCCTCCGGCGAAATGCGCGGTGAGGATTACTGAGATCAGACAGTGATTCTCTGACCTTACGCCCAGGGCGAAGCCATCGCTTTTCCCGTAATGGAAAGCGGTAGCTGTGACTCGCCCGCGTCCGGCACGCGACTCGTCAACAAAACCTTCAAGGCACGCGCAGATAAAAGCGGGAGCGGTCGATGCGGGATCACGAGAAGGAATTGCTTACCGCCGCCGAAGGCGGCAATGCCGTCGCCCAATTCAACCTCGGTGTGCTGCTGGAGAATCGCGCGGACGATAACGGCCATGCGATCGAAGCCGGCAAAGTGGCAATCATGCGCGCAGAGGCGGCAAGGTGGCTGTTGTCGGCGGCGGAGCAGGATCTGCCCCGCGCCCAACTCCAACTTGCCGAGGCGTATGCCGCAGGCGGCGAAGCGCCGGAAAATTACGCGAAGGCCGCCGGTTGGTTCCTGGTGGCGATGACCAGGTTGGGCGGCGTGCATCAGCAGCGCGCGCGGACCGGATTCGAGCTGGTTCGCTCCCGCCTGACGCCGGCCCAGATCACAAAGGCGACGCATTTCGCACGGATCTGGAAGCCAAAGACAGTGCATGGGGCTGGGCCGGGTTCAGAGCCGCGGAAACCATCCGAGTCGTTTCCGAGCCTATCGGCGACGGCTGCCGCCGAAGAAAATCCAGTACCTCGATAAACGTCGCTGAGGTATGCGTGGAACCATGACCGATAAGCCGATCAACCTCGACGAGCATCGCGGAATGACCGCGCAAAAAGACACCGAAATTCGCCGCGGTCAGCAGGAGGTCCAGGCTGATCAGGTGGCTTTGCAATCTCGCCAGACAGAACTCGAAACTTTTCTGTTCGCCGCCCCGGCAGTGACGTGGCTCGAGGCCGCGGCAAAGACCCAGTACCTGATCGAACTCTTCGCCGCTACGCCCGATGCTCAGGATCCTCGACGACAAAAGCTGATTGCCGGTGCGCTGGAAGACCTTACGCGATTATCCAATCAGAATACTGTCCCATGATGATCGCAATTTGGACCCGACCGCGAGTGAGGTGGTCCCGGAATTTCGGACAGGAGGATAAGCTCGGTTCGCCCTGAGAAGAGGACGGACCCGATGACGGGCAAGCGGACGCGGTATTCGGCGGAGTTCAAGGCGCGTGTGGCGCTGGAGGCGCTGCGCGGCGAACTGACGACGGCGCAACTGGCGGCGAAGCACGGCATCCATCAGACGATGGCGGGAGAGTGGAAGCGGCAGGCCATGAAAGGAATGGTTGCGGTATTTTCCGGCCGGTCGGCGGCGCAGGAGAGTGGCAAGGCGGCCGCGGCCGAGAAGCTGCATGCCAAGATCGGCCCGTTGCTGGTGGAACGGGATTTTTTGGCGAAAGCCTCCGGTCGATGAGGGTCGAGCGGAGGCGGCAGATGATCGAGCTGGAACATCCCCGGCTGGCGATCGCGCGGCAATGCGCGCTGGTGTCGATCAGCCGGTCGGGCTTTTACTACCGACCCGCCGGCGAGACGCCGCTGAAGCTGGAACTGATGCGGCTGATCGAGGCGCAGTTCCTGGCAACGCCGTGGTATGGCTCGCTACAGATGGCGCGGCATTTGCGGCGCGAAGGCTACGGGGGCGGCCGCAAGCGGGGGCGGCGGCTGATGGCGAAGATGGGGCTGGCGCCGATCTATCAGCGCCCGCGGACGAGCGTTCCGCATCCCGAGCACCGGGTCTATCCGTATCTGCTGCGGGATCCGGTGATCGACAGGCCCAATCAGGTGTGGTGCGCGGACCTGACCTACATTCCGATGCGCCGTGGTTTTCTCTACCTGGTTGCGATCATGGACTGGGCGACCCGCAAGGTGCTGTCCTGGCGGGTGTCGAACACCATGGATGTGGAGTTCTGCATCACGGCGCTGGAAGAGGCCTTGAAGCGGTTCGGGCAGCCGGACATCTTCAACACCGACCAAGGCAGCCAGTTCACCGCGCCGCGGTTCACCGGCGTGCTGCAAGAGGCGGGCGTGCGCATCTCCATGGACGGACGCGGACGCTGGATGGACAACGTGTTCATCGAGCGGCTGTGGCGCAGCCTGAAATACGAGTGCGTCTATCTGCACGCTTTTGAGACCGGATCGGAGCTGCGCGCCGGGTTGTCACGCGGGATCGGCTACTGCAATGCCCGGCGGCCCCATTCGACCCTGGCCGGGCGCACACCCGATGAGGCATACGGGACAAGCGAAGTGGCGAGACTGGCGGCCTGAGGATACCCAGAACCGAGCTTATCCAGGCCGCCTATCTGTCCAGCCCACCGGGACCACCCCAGTTGTAGCCGACGGCCACGTGGGTGTGCGCCGCCATCGCCCGGCTGTCGGGGTCGGTGAGCGAAATCTGGTCCTCACCGGTCCGCTCGAGTTCCGCCAGCATCGCTTGACATCGCGTTCGGCGCTCGCGGATCGCGGCGATCTTCCCGGCGAGGTCCTTGACCCGCGAGCCCCCCGCGGTCTGCTCGGCGGCATCGCTCGTGTCGAGACGCCGCAGGTAGTCGTCGAGCCTG
>JBOHMF010000328.1:0-5378 GCA_050730055.1 Allostellaceae bacterium | reverse complement strand
TCCATGCACCTCAAACGTACAGCGACAATCCTCAAGCCGGACCAGTCCCGTGTTCTCCTCCGCCCCTTCAGTCCGGGCGGTCCCGAGCGGGTGGCCCGGATTATCGGCAGGATCATGGCAATCCCAGAAGACCGGGTCAGCCGGCTGTTGGAAGAAGTTTCCGCTGAGTTATCTCCGCGCCACCAGCAAATCCATAAGCTCTTCCTGCAACGCTTCGAGGAGGTCCGCGAATCTCTGGCGACCGTTGATGGCGTGTCCGCACAAAGACGACTCCTGATCGGCTCCTATTTTCTGGCCGAATATTCTTTAGAATCCGCCGCCCTGTTCAATCCTTCCATCGTGCCTCATCCTGACCAAACTGGTCTGCAGTCGGGTGCGCTGCGGTTTGTTCTCAGCTTGCGCGCAACCGGGGAAGGACATATTTCTTCCGTCACATTCCGGACCGGTATTATCCACCCCGATCAGCAGATCGAGGTGCTATCGGCCTCCGATTTTCTTGCGGAGCCACGTCAGATCCCCAACCCCCGGTACGAGAAGGCACAGTTCCGGCGAAAACTGAGCGAACTGGGATTGAGCGGCGAATTCATGCGCCGCGTCACGGGCAAACTCGGGGAGTCGTTTTCACTGGAGGATCTTCGCGCCGCACTCCAAGGGGAGGAGTTTCGCCTGCCAGATGGAATGACGCAAGAGGACCAAAACATCGCGCAGGGGATCTGGATGCTGGCCCGGTCCAACTACGAGGTCCAGTTCGGGCCGGAGCAACAGCTGTCCGAACGGATACTTTTTCCAGCCACTCCTTCGCAACGCAACGGCATCGAAGACGCCCGCTTCGTTCGCTTTCGGAACGACGATGGTACCTACATTTACTATGCTACGTTCACCGCCTTCGATGGCAGGGTCATCGTGCCCGAACTGGTGGTGACTTCCGACTTCCTGAACTTTCGATTCGTTAGCCTGAATGGCCCAGCCGCCGAAAACAAGGGTATGGCGCTTTTCCCGCGGAAGATAGACGGCCGCTATGCCATGCTCTCCCGCCAGGACAATGAGAACATTTACCTGATGTTTTCGGACGACGTCCACTTCTGGAATGAGCGCCAGGTGCTCCTCAAACCGGCATTTCCCTGGGAACTGGTCCAGCTCGGGAATTGCGGGTCTCCGATGGAAACCGAGGCCGGGTGGCTGGTCCTCAGCCACGGTGTTGGCCCTATGCGGCAGTACTGCATCGGCGCGTTCCTCCTCGATCGCGACGACCCGGTCAAGGTGATTGGACGGCTCCGCGAACCCTTGCTCAAGCCCAACGAGAACGAGCGTGAAGGTTATGTCCCCAATGTCGTTTATACCTGCGGTGCTCTAATCCACAACGGCGAGCTAATCATTCCTTATGGCTTGGCCGATCACGCTACGAGTTTCGCAACCGTTGCGCTCGCCGAGGTGCTGAGTGCCATGGAACAGGAAACCACATTGCCGGCATGATCATCCCCAACAAAAAAGTGGCTGTCCTGTCGCCGGTAGCCTGGCGAACACCTCCCCGGCAATACGGGGCATGGGAGACGGTTGCCAGCAACGTCACCGAAGGGCTGGTGTCCCGCGGGTGGGATGTGACGTTGTTCGCCACCCGGGACTCTGTGACCCGAGCTCGCCTGCATGCCGTGGTCGACCGGGGATATGAAGAGGATCCCGCCATCGATCCTAAGGTAGCTGAATACCTTCACATCTCCGAAGTGTTCGAGCACGCTGCTGAGTTTGACCTCATTCACAGCCACTACGACTTCATGGCGCTGTCCTATACACGGCTGGTGACGACGCCCGTCCTCACGACCATCCACGGATTCTCGTCTCCGAAAATCATGCCCATATATGAGAAGTATCGGGAGCGATATTTTGTCTCCATAAGCAACTCCGATCGCGCACCGGGTCTGAATTACCTAGCCACGGTGTATAACGGAATCGACCTGTCGTTGTACCCAATCCAGGAACTTGGCGGAGATCACCTGGTCTTTCTCGGCCGGATTCATCCGGACAAGGGTGTCCATCTGGCGATCGAGGCGGCTCGCCTGGGCGGTTTGCCACTGCTCATCGCGGGTATTATCCAGGACCAGACCTACTTCCGCGAGCAGGTCGAGCCCCTGCTCAGTCAGACGATCAGATACATCGGGCCAGTGGACGTGCCGGGCAAGAACGAGTTGTTTGCGAATGCCCGAGCGCTGCTGCATCTGAACACCATCCCGGAGCGGTTCGGACTGGTCCTGGCGGAGGCCAATGCTGCTGGCGTGCCGGTGATCGCCATGGATCTTGGCTCGTGCCGCGAAGTGATCAAAGACGGGCAGACGGGTTTCTTGGTCAACAGCGTCGACGAGGCGGCGCGGGCCATGAAACGCTTGGGTGATATCGACCGCATCGCATGCCGCCAACGGGTCCAGGAATGCTTCTCGATCAAAACCATGGTGGAGGCGTACGAACGGGTTTACAGCACGATCTTTGATCTGGAGGCGGCGAGAAAATCATGAAGCCGGACATCGTCAGACGCTACGCTCGCAATCCCATCCTCACCAAAGCCGAGATACCTTACCCGGTGGAAACGGTTCACAACGCGGCGGTGGTGAAGCATGAGAACAAGTACATCATGCTGTTCCGCTCCCATCTACGCACGGGACGGTCCATCATTGGGTTGGCACGCAGCGCTGACGGATTCCACTTCACCGCTGATCCGGAGCCCTTTCTGACCCCTGCCCGGCACGGTCCTTTTGCGGCCTACGAGGAGTTTGGCGTCGAGGATCCGCGGGTCACATACCTGGACGGGGAGTACCTCATCACATACAGCGCCTACTCGCGAAATGGCGTGCGGATCGCCCTGGCGAAGACGAAGGATTTCTGCCAGGTGGAAAGGGTCTCGCTCATCACCGAGGCGGACTACCGGAATGTGGTGATGTTTCCAGAAAAGTTCGACGGACTTTATGCGCGTCTGGACCGCCCTCACTCAGAGATCGCCCCCTGGTCAATCTGGATTTCGTACTCTCCGGACCTACGTTTTTGGGGCGAATCAGAGCTCATCATGCGGCCCGAACCCTATCATTGGGACGAAATGAAGATCGGTCCGGGCGCGCCGCCGATCAAAACGGACCAGGGATGGCTTTCCATCTACCACGGCGTTTTCCAGACGATGGACGGGTCGGTCTACCGCTTGGGCGTCGCCCTTCATGATCTCCTGAACCCGGCGAAGATCATCGGCGTGGGCGACTCGTGGATATTGCAGCCGGAAGCTCCCTGGGAAATGACGGGCTATGTTCACAACGTCGTGTTCACTTGCGGTGCCGTTGCGGAGTCCGATGGAACCGTGAAGATCTATTGGGGCGGCGCCGATACGGTCATGTGTGTGGGCGAAGCCAATATCTCCGATCTGGTCGCATTATGCCAAGATCACAGCAGAGCGGCAAAATGAACTGGCCACGTTCCCGAGGGTGAGCCACGGGGAAGCAATCGCAGCCTATGACCTCGCACGCCACCTACGCTGCGAGTCGGATCAATTCCGATAGATCGGGTCGGTTTGACCTGCCCCCAGTTTCCGTACAACTGAGAGTACTACGCCACGGTTGAGGAAACGCGTTCTTGCGGTTGCGTTCCCAGGGAAAGACAAGCCGTCGTCGGGCGGTGGGAAAGTGGGAAACCCGAAGGGTTTTCCAAGGCGGCACAGCCGCCGTCGCCTTTATAGGTGAGGTGCGGCCCCGCTTTCGTGCTGCATCCCCCTGGATAGAGGGCTACCGTCGCCGAGCCGTCGGCGCCCGCGCTTGCCAGGCAATGCCAGCCGCGCGGCCCCAGCCACACGAGGCCGGCCGCGCCGTAGGCCGACAGCTTGCGCCTGAGCAGGGGCGGGACGCGAATGCGGACCGAGGCGGGGTAATGGAAGGTGGCGCCGGCGCCGCCCGAGGTTTCGACGGGGATGACGGGGATCTGGATCGTCACCCACCCGCGCGAGCCCCCGGGGCGACAGGTCCGGCCGCGGGATGGACACTGGGGGAGAGGTCAGCTAACAACAGCGCAGGCACCCACGGGCACATGCCGTGACCCTAGCACCTCTGCATGGCAGCCGGGAAGACCGGCCCCGCGCTGTGGCGGCAAGCCGGTGCCTAATTCGGCCCTGTTTCACCCGTGATAGTGGTTCCAAAATGCTTCACTCAGCATGCGATCTGCGCTTTGAACGCGCACCACGGAGCCTGTAAGCGTCTCGACGAGATGGAGGTCGCCGGCGGCGGTCCTCCCTAACTCGTATTCCATTTCGTTGCTGAAAATCCGGCGAAGTCAGCAGCGCCTCGGCTTCACCCGACCCCACACCCCATACCCCACACCCCATACCCCACACCCCAAACCCCATACCCCAAACCCCAGCCACCCCAGAGTGCTACCATGCTGCCGTGTCCGCTTCCGGCACAACCGCTCCCGTCGCGATTCTCGGCACCGGCCTGATCGGCGGCTCGCTGGCCCTAGCGCTGCGGCAAACCGGCAGTGCCGGGCCCGTCACCGGTCCCGTCGTCGGCTGGGATCGCCCAGAAATTGTAGCGCGCGCGTTGGCGCAAGGCGTGGTTGACCGCACCGCGCCGACCGTGGAAGCGGCCTGCGCCGGGGCGGCGACCGTCGTGCTGGCGCTGCCGGTCGGGGTCATTCTCGATCTCCTGCCGCGGGTTGCCGCCGCCGTCCCCGCCGGGGCGCTGATCACCGACACCGGCAGCACCAAGCGCCGCATTTGCACCGCCGCCGCGGCGGCCCTGGCGCACCGCCCGGACGTTTCTTTTCTTGGTGGGCATCCCATGGCGGGCCGGGCCCAGGGCGGGCTGGAGCATGCCGCGGCCGGGCTGTTCGCCTCCGCCCCGTGGCTGCTGGTGGGCGATCCCGAGGATGCCCCGCCCCCGGCGCGCGACTGGGCGGAGCGGCTGGCCCGCTGCGGCGCCCGTCCCCTGTGGACCACCGCCGCCATTCACGATGCCGCCCTGGCCCGCCTGAGCCATCTGCCGCAATTGCTTTCGACCGCGCTGGGGCTGCAACTGAGCGAGGCTCTCGCCGCGCACACTTCCTGGGCTGCGCTGCGCGGCGCCGCCGGCCCCGGTCTGCGGGACATGCTGCGTTTGGCCGCCAGCCCCTATCCCTTGTGGCGAGATATTTTCCTGACGAACAGTGACGAGCTGGACGCCGCTCTGGCGGAGATCCAGCAGACGCTAGATTGGCTGCGCGTCCACTTGCGCAGCCGGGAACTAGAAGCCGCCTTTGCCGCCGCTGCCGCGGCCATTCCGCCCGCTCCGGAGATGGAACGATGAAAAGTCCTCATTTGCGCTTCGCCTGTCTCGCCGCCGCCGTACTGGCCCTGTCCGGGGTCTTGACGCTGGCGC
>JBOHMF010000327.1:0-5410 GCA_050730055.1 Allostellaceae bacterium | reverse complement strand
GGCGTGACCTCTTCCGCGATGGCCGGCGCGATTGGCGGCGGCGCCGATCTCGAAACCGACGATGCGCTGCGCACGCGGATGATCCTCGCCTATTCGGCGCCCCCCGGGGTGGGAATCTCACCGATCATGTCGAATGGACACTCGCGGTCCCGGGCGTGACGCGGGCCTGGGTCTCGGAGCAGCTCGCCGGCTCCGGCATCGTCACGATTTGGTTCTGCATACCCCGCGCTGCCGGCGATCCGCTCCTCGTCGCCGATGCGCTCTACCCGCTACGCGCGGCGACCGCGCTCGTCTATGTCTGCGCGCCGATCCCGGTGCCGCTCAACCTCACCATCGGCCAGGTCCTTGTAGACGACACCATTCGGGGCAACATCGCGACCGCGATCAATGACCTGCTGGTGCGTGAAGCCTCGCCGGGCGGCGCCTTTCTCGCCGATGGCCGATCGCATCGCCTTGCAGTTCTCGGCAGAGCGCAGCCTCGCCTCGGCGGTCATCCGCTGGTCGATTTTGTTCTACCCGATGAAAGGCTGCTCGGCGGCCGCCCGGATCATCCCGTACCCGGGCGGTTCGGGGTTCAGATCCGGATGCCCGGCTATGCCCATTTTCGCGCGCTCTATTCGCGGAGGTGCCGACCCTTATGTCAACGCCGGTCCTGTTCTTTGCGCGCTTCCAGATCGGCAAGCCGTTTGATTGGGCCGCTGTTTTTGCCTTTGCCTTCGATCGCGACTGGCGCTGTGAAAACGCCTGGTTCTGCTCGGAACTGGTCGCCGCTGCCCTTGAGATCGGAGGGTTCTGGGCGCGCCCCTGGACCTTTCCCTGCCGAGCCAACAAGATCGATCCCGACGATCTTCTGCTGCTCCTCGGACCCTATCTCCAAGCGCCATAGCTTCTCCGCCTCGCCCGGGCATCACCGCTTCAGACCAGATCATCGAGCTCGACGCAGAGCGCGCTGGCGATCCGCTTGAGGGTCTGCACCGGCCCCTGACGCTCGCCATTTTCGAGCTGCGACAGGTATCCCTTGCCGATGCCGGCCGCAGCGGCGAGCGCGTCGCGGCCCTGCCCGCGATACTCGCGCCAGACCCGGATCGGATTGTCGCCGGCGAGCAGCCGGTCGACGACCGCCGCCGGCACGCTTTCCTCGTCGCGGGTGCGATGCCAGGCGGCAGTCGCGGCGGCATCTTCAAGCAGCTCATCAAGGTCCTCCGGGCGCCTCACGACCAGGTCGCCGGGTCGATTGCCGCGGCAAGATTTTCCGCGACCTCGCCAAGCTGCGCTCGGCGCCGCTCGATGAGGCGCGAAAGCGCGACCAGAACACCCGGCCGCGGCCGCATGCGGCCGGAGAGCCACATCCTGACCGTGCGATCGCTGACACCGAGATCGGCGGCGAGCGGCGATTGCCAGCGGCCGCCGTAAAGCGCCTCGCCGACCTGGCGCAGCAGGCCGGCGGGGACGACCCGTCCGCGTTGACCGCGGGGTTTGGCCAGCCGGCGCCGCCGCGCTCTGGCCTCAGAAAAACTTAAACCGCAAGCGCCATGATCGGGGCATGCGGAACACAGCAGCCGCAACCGGCCGCGGGAAATGGCCATGATCGGCTGGGCTTGGCGCCAGGCCGTGCTGTGGGGCGCGCTTGCCTGGGTGTGCTTTGCTGCGCTCCACCACCTCCCGGCCTATCTCGCCGCAGATGCCGGGAAACCGCCCGCCCGCGTGGTGGCGGCGGCAACGCCGGCCGATACCCTGCGCCGCGATGCAATGGTTTTTCCGACCGATGCGTCCGGGCATATCGTCGTCGCTGCCGAGATCGACGGAGCGCCGGTGCGCCTTCTGCTCGACACCGGAGCAAGTGTGCTGACGCTCTCTCTCGCCGATGCGCGTGCGGCCGGGATCGAGGAGGATCAACTCGTCTTTGATCGGCCGGTCGCCACCGCCAATGGCATCACCCGGATGGCGCCAGTCACCCTGCGC
Source organism: Allostellaceae bacterium (assembly GCA_050730055.1). Taxonomy (GTDB): domain Bacteria; phylum Pseudomonadota; class Alphaproteobacteria; order ATCC43930; family CGMCC-115725; genus AP-15. The sequence continues at coordinate 3,448 of JBOHMF010000327.1, read as the reverse complement.
GAGGTGCGCATCGGCCAGTTGTCGCTCGCCGACGTAGCGGCCGCGGTGCTCCCGGATCTCCGGGTTTCACTCTTGGGCATGAGCCTGTTGCGGCGCCTGCCGAGCTATCAGATCCGCAACGGCACACTGACCATCGGCTGGTAGCGAGCTATAGTGCGTAGAGCAGCTCGGGCGAGGGCGGGGCCTCGCCCAGCTCGACCTTTTTGACCGCGGCGATCAGCTTTTCGTGGGTCGGGGCGGGAACGCCGATCTCCTTGCCGCGCGCGAGGATGACCCCGTTGATAAAATCGATCTCGGTGCGCCGTCCTTTCTGCATATCCTGGCCCATCGAGGGGCGCTGGTGCCCGCTCCTCTGCTGCGAGTTCCTGAGCGCCAGCATCAGTGCCTCGACCTCGGCGAGCGCGCCGCGGTCACCCTCGGCGGCGCGCGCCAGCGTCTCGGCGTTCTGGCCGGCGATGTCTTCGAGTTTGTAACCCTGCGCTTGGCCGACCCGCACCGCCTCGCCGCCCAGCCGGATGATCAGCCGGCGGATGCGGTCGTCCTGGCGCATATCGTTGCCGGAAAGTCCGCTCGCTGCCGAGACCCCGTTGTGCATGCCGTTGACGCACAGCTTTGACCAGCGCTCGCCCCACAGATTGTCGGTGACCTTGCAGGTGTCCACGGTGCGGATCAGCGCGTCCAACTCTTCGATGCGCGCCGTCATCGCCCCATGCACCTCGCCGACCCGGTAGACCTCGTGCCCGGGCGGGTTCTTGGCGCCGGTGCGGCGGATATGGCCAGGAGCATGGAGTTCGGCCGAGAGGATTGCGGCAATCGCGCCGACGGTCTTGCCCCAGCCGACGATCGCGGCGATGCGCTCCTCATTGATGCAGTTCTGCAACGAGACGACATAGCCGCTCGGCGCCAGGTATTGGCGGATCAACAGAGTCGCCCATTCGGTGTCATAGGACTTGACCGAGACAAAGGCGATGTCGATCGGTTTCTCCTTGGCAAGGTGCTGCACCTCGGTCAGATGCAAGATCCGCGGCCGAACGCGGATCGCCTCCTCGGCGGTGACGCCCTCGATCACAAGACCGTCCTTGCGGATCGCCTCGACATGCTCGGGCCACGGATCGATCAAGGTCACGTCAAACCCGTTATGCGCGAGATGTCCGCCGGTGTAGCCGCCGATCGCCCCGGCTCCAACGACGGCAATGCGCTTGGCCATGAGCTCTCTCCAGTCCTGCCCCGGACGGACACTTAGGAACGGCACCTTAGGAGGCGATGCGCGGGGACGCAATCATGCGTCGGCGGATTTCCGCCCAGGGGTGGTCGCGCATCCGCGGCGGAGCGGCACGGGATCGCGGGTGCGGATGTGCGGAGCTTGTGTTTGTCAGAGGATTGATCGGCCCCTATCATCGCGGCCGATCCCAACCGATGCGAGAGAGGAGCAGGACACCATGAACTGGACCCCGCGGCGCGAGCGCTTTCGTGCGCTCCTGGCCGGCAATCGCTGTCTGCATCCCGGTTCTGTCTATGACGCGATCTCGGCGCGCATCGCCGAGGATCTCGGCTTTGAGATCGGCATATTCTCGGGGTCGATCGGCTCGATGGCGGTCCTCGGTGCGCCCGATCTGGTGGTGCTGACCTTGAGCGAGTTCGCGGGGCAAGCCAACCGCATCTGCCGCGCCGGCAATCTCGCGCTCCTGGTCGATGCCGATCACGGCTACGGCAATGCGCTCAATGTGCGGCGCACAGTTGAGGAATTGGAGACCGCCGGCATTTGCGCGATGTCGATTGAGGATACCCTGTTGCCGCGTCCCTACGGGTCCGACGGCAAGCCGCAACTGATCCCGATCGAGGAGGGGATCGGCAAGATGAAGGCGGCCTTGTCGGCACGCCAGGACAGAAACCTCGTCATCGCCGGGCGCACCAGCGCGCTGGCGATCGCCGGGGTGGAGGAGGCGGTCAAGCGCGCCCGCGCCTACGAGGCGGCCGGGGTCGATGCGATGTTTCTTGCCGGCGGGGTCACGGCCGAGGCGATCGAGGCGGTCTCGTCGGCGATCCGCATCCCGATCATCACCGGCGGCGGCGCCGGCCCGCTTGACGATCTCGATTGGCTGGCGGCGCACAACGTGCGCGTCGCGTTGCAGACGCACGCGCCGTTCTCGGCTGCGGTGCAGGCGGTCCACGACACGCTGAAGGCGCTGCGCGAGGGGGTCGCGCCGCGCGATCTGAAAAACATCGCCGGACCCGATCTGATCCGCCGGGTCACCCGCGCTGCCGATTACCAGCATTGGACGCAGGAGTTTCTCGGCGGCGCCTGAGGATCGAGGAATCGAGGATAATGGCGGGGATGCCGGCGCGCCGGGTTTGCCGGCGTCCCGCTTGAGCCGGGGGAGAGCGTGCGACACACCCTTTTCGCCATTCCGCTTCTGTGCCTGTGCGCCGCCTGCGTGCCGCCGCGGGTGGGGCCGGGCAGCGTGCTCCTGAGCAACAACCAGTTTGGCCCGACCGAGGTCGAGGCGGTGCTGACGACAAACCCCATTTGCGCCGAACGCGGACCGGGCGTTGTCGCGCGCCAGCGCTTTGTGATCCCGCACGACGCCACCCGCTTTGTCGAGGCGCCGAGCGGCACCAATGTGTGCTGGCGCCGGGCGGTCACGGGTGCGGACCACTCCGAGCACTGGTCAAACTGGAACCTCACCTATACCGATCCCGGCCGCTCGATCGATTCGAGCCTGTAGACCCGGGATGGCCGGGTGCGGGTGAACCGCCGGTCAAGCGCCGCGTTTATCATCTGATCGGACAGGCGAACGGGACGAGGGTGACGATGACCGCGGGTTCCGTCGTGCTCCGGCTTGCCGGAGCGGCGCTGGGAGTGGCAATCGCGGGGACGGTCGCGGGATGCAGCGGGCCGCCCTTTGCGCCCTATGCGCAGGCGGTGGCGCCTCTGGGACCGCCCTGGGTGACGGCGGTATCGCCCGATCTGGTGGCGCTCCGCTGGTACACCGGCCAGACGCCGGTGACCGTCGCCGGGGACGTGGCCGCGGCGCACTGCGCGGCGTTTGGCAAAACCGCCGTTCTGGTCGCGGAGGGAGAGACCGGCGGCGCGCAAACCGCCCGGTACGATTGCCGCTGAGCGGTCCCGCAGCGTTTCCTCTTGCGCCGGCCGCGCCTGCGGGAGGGGCCTCGGCCAAACCCGAGAGCTCGGCTATTCTGCGCCGCATGAGTGCGAGCTTGCGCCTGTCGTGACCTGATGGCCGAAGACGCCGCGCGTGCGGAGATGGCCCTGCCAGCGAGCGAACGGCTGCAACTGCGCCGCCTGATGTGGTTTTTTGCGGTCGTCTATGTCGTCGAGGGTTTGGGGCAGGTCGGCGGGCTGATCTCCCAGCCGCTCGCCTATTATCTGAAAGAAGCCGAGGGGTGGACGCCGTTGCAGGTGACCGCCTCGCTGTCGGTCATCACC
>JBOHMF010000326.1:0-5413 GCA_050730055.1 Allostellaceae bacterium | reverse complement strand
CAACTGGAGTTTTCGGTGAAAGCTTTTTTGTCTGCTCAAATCGGACTCGCGGAGGAGCACTTCGACGCAGTGACGGCACCCTATGACTTTCGAATGCTGTGCATTGTCACACAGGAAATTTCCCTCATGCGGTTTCCGAACAAGAAAAAGGCTATCAAAAGCCTGTTTAAGGGATGCCTGGCGCTCAACGACGAGCGAAACCGTGTTGCGCACGGTCTATGGTCGGGAAGACCCGGCGGCAGCTTGATGGCGCGTCACGTCGCGCGGACTTCGCTCAAAGTCAGTCATTATTTTGAAAACCCGGAGGACTTGGCAAGGCTGGCTGATACCGCTCAGCGTCTGATGGCCGACCTTTTCTCCGTGGTGGCTGTTCGACCGGACGCAAACGCTAACACACCTGCATAACCTTTCTTGCCCACTTTCCATACAGCGGAGTCTGCGCTTTTAGCCTAGTTGCTTCCAATAAACGACTTCCACCAAGCGACCGGCCCTTCTTCACTGATTCCGTGGGCAGCCATCGCAACTCCAACGGCGGCGAAAACGTCACTCCAAAGCGCCCAATAGTTGGGTTCCATTAGTGCAGCCCACATGGCCGTGCCCACCGCGAGGAGCCCCACGACGCCGAGAAACAACGTAGTTTCTTTTCTATGAGCAGGAGCCATCATCGTTCCCACAAAAACAAACGCGACCGCCATCACTAATCCACACATGGCCTCTAAATACGCGCGACACCAGAACGAATCCGGATCGGCCCCAGCCTCCCACATGCTGAATCTTGAAACGAAATTCAAAACCAACCAAGCCGCCCATGCCCCTGCAATAGCGGCGGGGCCTAAGAAGACCCATCTTGTGAGAGCGAGTATTCCTGCGAGCACGTTATGAGTGGTGCTCCTGCGCCCTCCGCGCCAGCACGGTTTCGAGATATGCGACATCTGGCCGGAGCTTTTTAAGTTCTCGTTGCGTGACGTCCTGTCCGTTCTGGTAAAGCTTCATCGTCCCCGACTTCAGCGATTCCAAAAGCTGACGCAGCACGCCCAGCTCCTCCCGCGCATCCATGACCGAGGCTCCGTTTTCGCCCGCATCAAGGTTACCTTTGGAAATCTGAGTTTTTGGTAAAACCGCCTGCTTCTCACGTGTAGGGGTAATTCACGCATGAGCCGACCGGGCGGGCTGTCACCAGCCTGCCCGAGTTTCCATAAAGCGCGTTCTGGAACCATGGCAGGCCGATCACCGATGGAGGCCTCACCGATTTTGGCAGGCCGGGCCTGTCGCTTGGCCGCCGGGCCGGATGTATCAATCCCGTAGCCGATTCTGGCCCCCCTTGCCGGCGATCGCACGGCCTGGCGCCCTTTAAGGCCACATCGTGCGGCATCTCCGCGCGCGGGCGCTCTCGCCTCGCTGCCGGGCCGCAGCCCGGCCCGGTCGGCCCGAACGCCGCGAAAATCGCAGCGCCGTGGCCGCCTGGCCGCCTCCAGCACTCCGGCGGTGCCGGCAAATAGCCCGCAGGGCGGTAGACCGGCTCAGCGGGCTTCCTCGCGCCCGCAATGGCCATGTCCCGTTTTTTGAGGCGGTCCGGGGCGCCAGCTACCGCACCAAGCCACCAGCCAGCATGCCGAGCCCACTCAGCCTGCCCGCCATCGCCCGCGATCGCGCATGCGCCCCACACCAGGGCCGGCCCGCCAGCGCCGGCTGCTCGCAACGCCGCTCACGGCCCCCGGTGCCGGGGATCAAGTCTGACCAGCAGCACGTCTTGGGAGCGGGTGCGGAAGGATCGAGGTCAGGTTCCGGCAGGCGCTCCGGCTCGGGCTCCGGCCCCGTTGCGGCGAAAGGGAGCGACCGCCTCGGCCGCCTCCGCCGCCGGAGAGGCCTGGTGCTCGGAGAGCCAGGCCCGGGCCGCGGCCACGATCTCGCTGCCAGGCGGCCGGCCGGCCGGCGCGAGCCAATTGCCGAGGGACCGCGGGGTCGTGTGCAGGTCGCCGGCCAGCGCGCGGCGGCTGTGCTGTGCCGCTCGAGCGCCGCCCGCAGCTCCTCGCGAATCGGCGCCCACTGCGCTGCCGGCACCGGCACCGATGCCGGCCGCCGGCGATTGGCCGGCCGAGGTGGTGGCGACTTGACCCGATTCGCCGCCACGCCGTTGCCGGCAGGCCTAGCAGTGCCATTCGCGTGGACAGGTCGGGCAGGCGGATCGACCAGGGCATGCAGGGCGTTGCGCAGGACGGGCAAGGCGAGATCGCCACGCACGGGCAACATCGCGGCGATGCCGGCGAGCAGCGCCTCCACCTCGGCCGGTCTCGCCTCTGCCATGCCGCCCGCTCCCGCTGCCGCTGCGGCCGGCGAACATGAACCCGCCGCGGCGGCCAGGCCAAGCGGTCGGCGGGCACCGGCAGCCGGCCGCCCGGGTCCTTCCGGCAACCTGGCGCAGATGCGGGCAAAACAGGTCCGGCTTCTCGCAACTGGCACGCCACGCGAAACTCCGACCGGAACGCTCGAACGTCGGCCGATAACCGCCCATTGTTCCGGCGTTCGGTGCTTGAGGGTGTGAAGTCGGCGGCGGAAGCCCGGGCTACCGCTCCTTGAGCGCCTGATAGAGACGGGTCAGCCTGGCTCGGGCTTCGGCCAGCTCATCCGCCAAGCGCATTGTGCGGTCCAGCTCCCTTCGCGGCACCGTGCTGCCGCTGGCATGCGCGCGCCGCAGGCGATCGAGCTTTGGCCCGGCGATCGTGGCGGCGAGCTTGAAATGCCCTTCTGCGGCGGCGAGGGCGACGGCCCAGAGATCGAGCTCGGTCGGTTGGTGATCGGGCATCCGGCAATCATGCCGATCGAGCCAGCGCAATGCCAGAATCACTTACCTCCGGTTGTGGGCCGGTCCGACCGACTCGGCGCGGATGTTGGAGCCCGGCGGAACAGCTCAGGAACATCAGGCGACGGCTCGTTGCCGCTGCGCGACGGCGAGGCCGCTGCCGCCTGGAAGCCGGTGAAGGTGTTGCCCGCTCAGGCCGCGGCCGGACTCTCCGGCGATTCTCCGCCGGCGGCTCTGCGGAGCGCGGCGTCAACGTAGCCCTTCGTCATCGCATGGCGATCGTCGGTCGGATCGAGGTCGAGGCTCAGATGCCATGGATAGCTACCGGGTCGAGAAACAGGCAGTGCAGCGCGTTCAATTGGCGGATCAAGAGGTTGAGATCGACCCCGTTCCCACTGACGGCGGCGGACACAGGCCGGAAGCCGAACTCGATCGGCTCTCCAACATCATCCGCAGCTTCAATGACCTTTTCGGGAATATCACCTGGGAGGACGGAGACCGCATCCCGCAACTGATCGCGACGGAAATCCCGAACAAGGTCGCCGCGAATGCGGCCTATCAGAACGCGATGCAGAATTCCGATAAGCAGAACGCGCGCATCGAGCACGACAAAGCACTTGGGAACGTCATTATTGGGTTGATGAAGGACGACACGGAACTGTTCAAGCAGTTCAGCGACAACCCCGAATTCAAACGGTGGCTGGCTGACACGATTTTTTCGGCGACATATGACCGGGCACCGTCCGTTGTTCCCTGAGAAAAGAGAATTTCGTGGGATCGGCATAAGATAGACAAGGGAAACGTCCATGCCGGTGCGCAGGCGAGGCAATAAGCTCGATTGCTGGGAGATCGCAATGATCAAGGCCATGGTCGCCGATGGAAGATGGCCGAACGATCAAGATATCCTCGCCTATTTCACCCGGCCAACCTGCTCGATCAACCACCGCGCCATCGGCGAAATCAGGACGGGCGCGAAACATGCCGCCGTAAAAGCCGCAACGGCGGAAGAGCTGGACGACTTTGTCGCCTCCTGGCCGGAGGTGGACCCGGAAACGGCTTGTCCCTGCGTGGAGACGAACTGCTGATCAAGGCACGCGAAGCTATGATCGCGGCCGTGCATACGTTCAACAGCGCCGGCCTGACCTTCCGCGCCGAGTTGTTCATCGTGACCGCCGTCATCGCCTGGACGTACCTGCTTCACGCTTGGTTCAAGCGCGAAGGGGTCGATTACCGCCATACGCGGACGGAGAAGGGCGAGAAGGCTATTGTCAAGACGCCGAGCGGCGCCGAAAAGTACTGGGAGCTGTCGCAGTGCCTCAAACACTCGAAATGCCCCGTCGAACCGGGCACTCGCGACAACCTGGCCTTCCTGCTGGAACTGCGGCACGAAATCGAACATCGCTCGACCAACAGGATCGACGATGCCGTCAGCGCCAAGCTGCAAGCCTGCTGCATCAACTTCAACGACGCCATCAAGAGCCTGTTCGGCGCGCAATACGCGCTCGAACGCCGTTTGCCTATCGCCCTGCAATTCGTGACGTTCAGCCCCGATCAGCGGGCGTTGTTGAAAAAGGCCGGTACCCTGCCGCGCCATGTCGAGACGATGATGGACGCCTTCGAGCGGCAGCTGACGCCCGAACAACAGGCCGATCCGCGTTTCGCCTTCCGGGTCTTCATGGTCCACAAGACAGCCAACCGCGCCTCGGGGGCTGACCTCGCCGTTGAGCTTGTCCCACCGGGTTCGGAGATCGCTCAAAAATTCAATCTCACCCTGAAGGAGGTTGAGAGGCGAAAATACCTGCCCAGCGAGATCGTCGCGACGATGAAAGCGGAAGGCTGGGATCGCTTCAGCATGGATAGCCATACGAAGCTGTGGAAACGCCTGGCGGCCAAGGAGCCGGCGAAAGCTTACGGCGCCGTCGCCGTGGGCAAGCAATGGTGCTGGTACGAAACCTGGCTCAATCGCGTCCACGAGGAATGCCAGCAGCATCCCAATCAATACCGGACCGTGCCGGCGGCGGGAGCATGACCCGCGTATTGAACGCGATCGTCGGGCCGGCTGGGCGAGGCGGAGCCACTGCCCGCGCCGCGGCCGGCGAGCTGCCAGTTCATCACCTGGAGGCGCGGATGTTCGCGGTCGCGCTCGCGCACGAGCACGTTCTGCGGCGCAAGATCGCGATGGTACACGTGCTTGCCGTGCGCGTAGGCGACCGCCTCGGCGAGCTGACGGAGGAGGCCGAGGCGCGTCTCGAGCGGGAGCGTGCCGAGCCGGGCCGCCAGAAAGCGATCGAGGCGGAGCGCCGAGGCGGCGTACTCGAAGACGAGCGCGGGGCCGTGCTCGGTTTCCCGGTAGTCGAACACTCGGACGACGCCCGGATGGTCGATCCCCTCCAGCACGCGGAACTCGCGCTCTGCGGTGCGTGTGATGCGCTCGCGGGCGTCGGGTGAGGCGGCGCGGGCGTAAGGGTAGATGCGCACGCGGCGGGCGACCCCGGTGCTGGCGTGCTTTGCGGCAAAATCCTGCCAGTCGTCACCCTCGGTCAGCAGTTGGCCGAGTTCATAATCGCCGACCCGGCGGCCGCGGCCGGGGGAACGGATGCCCGCCTGTTCCAT
>JBOHMF010000325.1:0-5413 GCA_050730055.1 Allostellaceae bacterium | reverse complement strand
CCATAGGGTTGTCATTGCGAGCGCAGCGAAGCAATCTCGCGCCGAGCGCACCTATCATCGAGATTGCTTCGCTGCGCTCCTCGCAATGACACAAGCATGGGCGCTCACCATCGGGATCTGGTATTATTCGCTCTCTGGTGGCTTGATCCGACGATCGCGCTGCTGATCGCCGCCATGTGTGTCCGCGAAGGCCACAAGGCTTGGCGGGGCGAGCAGTGCGGTTGTGCGACTTGCACATGAAGGATCAAGGTTATGAGCGGCACGACCGAGCAATTCGAAGGCGGCTGTCTGTGCGGCGCGGTGCGGTTTGTCGCCACTGGGCAGCCGAAAGGCGTCTATTGGTGCCATTGTCAAAGCTGCCGTAAGCATAGCGGCGCGCCTGTTTCCGTCTTCGTCGCGTTCGAGCGCAGCGCCTATAGCGTCAGCAAAGGCGAGATCACCAAGTTCGATTCCACGCCGGGGCGAACCCAGCGGGGATTTTGTCCGCGCTGCGGCTCGACGCTGACGTGCGAGAGTCTGCGCGGGAAGCTGGCGACAGAAACGCATTTCCATGTCGGCGCCTTTGACGATGCCGCGCAGCTTCGGCCAACGCGGCACGTCTTCCCGGAGGAACGCCTGCCCTGGCTGCACACCGGCGATGGGTAGGTGCGCGACCTGAAAGAGATCGCGCGCCCGGCATCGCCTATTTCGACTTGTGTCCCAGAAAAGCGTAGCCGTGGACCTCGAACAGCCGCGCCTTGCCCTCCCCACCGGCGCCGCCAAAGGTGTCCACCGCCGGCCCGATCTCGACGTCTATAAACCCACTTTGTTCAAGCATTTGCCGCCAGCCTGCGCACGGCAGGCCACCGGCGATTCAATCGGTCCACAGGTCGATATTGCGGATGGCCGCTGCCGGGACGGGCTTGCCGTTGGCGATGTCGGCAAACTGCAAGCGCCCGCCAGGCCGCAGCACGCGAATGATTTCCGAGAACACCCGGCGCTTGTCGGCACACAGGTTGATGACCCCGTTGCTGATGACGACATCGGCCCAGGCGTCCTCGATCGGCAAGACCTCGATCACGCCCTGCCGAAACTCGACATTGCCCAGCCTCATTGCCGCGGCGGCGGCGCGCGAGCGGGCCAGCATTTCGTCGGTCATATCGATGCCGACGACGTGGCCCTGCGGGCCCACCTGGCCGGCGGCGATAAAGCAGTCGAAACCGCCGCCGGAGCCAAGATCGACGACCCGCTCGCCCGGCTTCAGGGCCCTCATCGAGAACGGATTGCCGACACCGGCAAAGGCCTCGACCGCATTGTCCGGCAGCTTGCCGACGACCGCCTCGTCATAGCCCAGCCGTCGCGCTAATGGGCGGCCGGTGTGGAAATGGCAGCTGCCATGCGGATCGACAGCGACGGCGCGGTATTTGGCCTTGACCTCCTCGCGCAGCGCGACTGAGTCAACCGGCAATGTATCGTCCATTTGCATCTCCTCTTCGACGGCGGCTCGGGCAATTTTGTGTCCCGGGTTTTCCGGTCACTGTGGCTGCTCCTGCATCAGCGCGGTCACGACGGTCCCCGAGAGGAAAGTGAGCGCCGCGATGGCCAGGATCGCGGCTTCGAAGCCGAAGATGTCCGCGATTACCCCCGATGTCAGGGCGCCGACCGCGTAGCCGAGATCGCGCCAGAAGCGGTAGACGCTGAGTGCGCGCGCCCGCATCGCCGGATGCGCCGCATCAGAAATCGCCGCGATCAGCGTCGGATAGACCATCGCCGTGCCGACCCCGAGCAAGGCGCTCGCCGGCAGCCACCAGGCGAAAGAGCCGGTCAGCGCGGTCAGCGCCAGCGCCGCCGCCTGCAGTCACAGGCCCCAAGCCACGAGCCCGCGCCGCCCGATCCGGTCACTCAGCGGTCCGGTGGCGATCTGCAGGATGCCCCAGCAGGCAGGATAGACCGCCTTCAGAATGCCGATCCGCTCGATATCGAGGCCGTAGCTGACGAAGAACAGCGGAAACAGCCCCCAGACCATGCCGTCCTTGAGGTTGTTGACGAGCCCGGCCTGGCAGGCGGCGAAAAGGCGCCGTTCGCCGAAGCTGGTGCGGCGGAAGACGTCCCAGAATCGCAGCGCGTCCGTGACGCCGTGGCCGTGCGCCTGGACCTCGTGGCGCACATGGTCGCCGGTGTCGCGCACTATCAGGACGACGAGGCCCAGGCCGAGGATCGCGTAGATCGCGCCGAGATAGAAGGGGCTGGGGCGCAGGCCATAGCGGGCGGCGATCCAGCCGGTCAGAAAGGCCGTCACGCCGACCGCGAAATAGCCGGAGAACTCGTTGAGGCCGACCGCGAGGCCGCGCGACCGCGGGCCGACCAGGTCGATCTTCATCAACACCGTCATCGACCAGGCGAGGCCCTGGTTGATCCCGAGCAACACGTTGGCGGCGATGACCCATCCCCAGCTCGGCGCCCACATGATCATGAACGGCACCGGCAGCCCGAACAGCCAGCCGAGAACCAGCGTATGCTTGCGCCCCCAACTCTCGGCCAGCTGGCCGGAAACGAGATTGGTTAGCCCCTTCACGATGCCGAAGCTGACAATAAAGCCGGTGACGATGCTGGCCGAGGCGAGGTGAAACGTCTCCGAGCCGATCAGCGGCACAACCGTGCGTTCCAGCCCGACCATGCCGCCGACGAACGCGTTCAGCAGAATCAGCAGCAGAAACTGGCTCAGGTTGGGGCGGATGCCGAGGGCGATCCCTGGGGGAGCGACCGCGGTCCTCCCGGGCACCGCCATTACGCAGCAGCCGCACGCAGCCCGCTGTTCCAGGCGCGCAATTCCGCCGCCTCCGGCGGCGCCGGCGGGATGTCCTGCAGCATATGCTCGACGAACGCGTCCGCCGCCGCGATCCTGAAGGCAGCGTTGAAGCGCCGCTCGAACCCGAGCGTCGAGAACGGCTTGCCGCTCAGCCGCCGGCCGCACACGGAACCGGCATAGGCGCCCGGCAGCACCTCGATATAATCGGGCAGAGCCTTCAGGCGCTCCAGACTCATGAACAGGGTCAGCGCCCCACTTGCGGCATCGCTGGCCAGTTCGGTCCGCCCGACATCGCCGACCATCAGCGTGTGGCCGGTCAAGACGAACCACGGCTCGTCGGCGCGGGTGCGGTCGGTGACGAGGAGGCAGATATGCTCCGGGGTGTGGCCGGGGGTGTGCATCACGTCGACGACGACATTACCGAGCGGCAAGCGGTCGCCGTCCTTGACCGCATGTGTCGGGAACGCAACTTCCGCCCCGGCATGCAGGACGTATTCAGCGCCCGCCTCGCGGTCATCGGCCTCTTAAGCGCGCTCAGCCGCGTCGGCGAACACAGCAGCGCCGAGATCGCGCGGGTCTCGACGACCTACTTCCGTGCCCGCGACGAGCTCGAGCCGGTATCGCGCGAGGAATTGCTCGACCGTCTGCGCTCCGGGACGGTCACACTGCTCGACGTGCGCCCGGAAAACGAATTCGCTTACGGCCACCTGCCGGGTGCCCTCAACGTGCCGCTGGCGCAATTGGCGCGCCGCTTCGCAGAGCTGCCGCCCGACCACGAGGTGATCGCCTATTGCCGCGGTCCGTGGTGCGTTCTGTCCTTTGAGGCGGTCGCGTTGCTGCGTCGGTGCGGCTACCGGGCGCGTCGGCTGGAGGATGGTTTTCCCGAGTGGAAGACGGCCGGACTGCCCATCAGTCACGGCCTCTGATACAGGGCATTATCATACATAATCGGGAACGGCGATTTAGAATACCTTCACTGCCTCCAGCGGCGCCGAGCACAACGCCGTCGAGGCCGACATCTTCGGGCGCGGCGACACGCCATGCATCCGCATCAGAGTTTGGCTTTCCAGGCTCGACTGACATTAGAGCAGCCTCAAGCGAAGTTGCGGGCGATGTTATGCTGCCCGGCGCCGCCGCGCCTCTTCGAGATCATGCGCGGTCTGCAGATTGAGCCAGAACTCGGCCGAGGTTCCGAACCGCTCGCCGAGCAGGATCGCCGTTTCAGCGGTAACAGCGCGCTCGCCGGCCACGATCTCGGTGATGCGGTTGGAGGGCACGCCGAGCTCGCGGGCCAGCGCGCGCCCGGATAGGCCGAGAGGTGCCATGAACTCCTCGCGCAGAACTTCACCAGGGGTCACCGGTCCGATACGCTCGGTGCCGGCGACATCCGAGAAATCCAGCCGGGCCACATCCTCAGCGGGGATGCTCACTCTTTCCTCCTAATGGTAATGGTAGTCGACGATTTCCACATCGTGTACATCGCCCTCTCGCCAAACAAAGCACAGACGCCATTGGTCGTTAACACGGATGCTGTGCTGTCCGGCCCGGTCGCCCACCAACGCCTCGAGGTGATTGCCAGGCGGGTTCCGAAGATCCTCGAGCTGCGTTGCCGCGGCTACCATCCGCAGCTTGCGGCGGGCTATTTTCGCCAGGTCGCTCGGGAAACCCTTCGGCATCCGATCCGCCCAGATCGCCGCCGTGCGCTTGTCTGCGAACGACCGAATCACGCCGCGATACGTATCGCATATCGGGAGAGAAGTCAAGAATCACCGGAGCCATGGCGGGCGGCTTGGCTACAGCACGGCAAGGGCCCCTCTATCATAAGGTGCACGGCAACTGCCGGTAGGCGATAGTTGCCCGCCTTACCAGCCGCAGATCAGGCCGCCCCGGCCACAGGAAATACGTGACCGACAGCACCGTCCTCCGCTCATCTGGTGACGACCCTTGGCGCTTGCGGCGCCTAACATTACCTGGGCACTTTTGACGGATGTCAGCGTTCAGCCTTCGGCCGGTTGGTCTGGCTGAGTTGGAGACGGCGATGTCCGGCACCCGCGGCACCACGCATGATCTGGATATCTGGCTGACACCATTTCTTGAGGTGCTCGACCGCAAAACCCGGCGGACCTGGGCGCCGCTGTATCTGCGGGGCCTGCTCGGTCCCGGCGAGCGCAAGAGTCTGCAGCCGATGGCGGCACGCCTGGGCCTGCCAGGGCATGATCAGTTGCAGCATTTCATCGCCAGCCCGGCCTGGGAGGATGCCCCGCTGTGGCGGGTGCTGGCCTGGGAAGCGGACCGGCTGGTCGGCGGGCCGGGCGCGGTGTTGGTGATCGATGACACGGCGCTGCCGAAGCAGGGGACGATGTCGGTGGGGGTGGCGCGGCAATACTGCGGGGCCCCGGGCAAGCGGGCGAACTGTCAGCCCTGGTCTCGCTGACCCTGGCGCGCGCGGAGGTGCCGGTCCCGGTGGCCCTGCGGCTGTTCCTGCCGCAGACGTGGACAGACGACCCGGCGCGCTGTGCGCGGGCGGGCGTACCGCGGCCTTCATCGCCCGCAGCAAGGGCACGATCGCGCTGGCTGAGATCGACCCGGTTCTGGCCCCCACGGGTCAAGCCCGTGGGCCGAAGG
>JBOHMF010000324.1:0-5416 GCA_050730055.1 Allostellaceae bacterium | reverse complement strand
ATCGTCGGCTGAGCGATCGGCACCGCGACCGGCACCATCGCCGGCACCGCCAATGCGCTATCGGGAGGGAGCGCTCCGCCGCCGCCGGCCTGCGCCCCCGGCTACTACTACTCTCACGGCGCCTGCTACCCGGCCCGCTAGGTTTTAAGAGGGCAGGCCGGCTTGCGGCCCCTCAGTACGGGTCGCCGACAAAAATGAAGGTCGTGCCGGTGACGATCGGGGCGCTGGCGCCGACAAAGGAGACGTTGGCGCCCTTGACCTGCCGCGAGCCGGCGCGGCCCGAAGCCTGCAAGGCCCCCTCGATGATGTGCCACAGGCCGTGGATGCGGCCCGTCCCGAGGCTGCCGCCAAAGGTGTTGAGCGGCAACTCGCCGTCGAGTTCGATGCGCCCGTCCTGGATGAAGTCGAGCGCCTCGCCCTCCTTGCAGAACCCGTAGGATTCGAGGCCATAGATCACCGACGCCGAAAAGCCGTCATAGATCTGCGCGACATCGACATCCTTGGGGCCAAAACCGGAGCGTTCCCAGGTCAGCTTTGCCGAACTGCGGCCGCCCTCCATGTAATCGGCGAGGCTGCCGATGCGGCCCGCCACCTCGAAATGCAGCCGCTGACCGTAGCCGGCGAGATAGGCCGGCTGCGGTTTCAGGTCGCGCGCCCGCTCTGCTGTCGTCAAGACGATGGCGACCGCCCCCTGCACCGGAATGTCGCAATCAAAGAGACAGAACGGGTACGCGACCATTCGCGAGTTGAGATAATCCTCGCGCGTGAGCGGCGTGCCGTAGAAATAGGCCTGCGGAGTGTGCTGCGTATGACGGCGCTGCGTCACCGCAAGCGTCGCCATCTTCTCGCGGTTCTGGTTGTGGCGTTCGAGCCAGCGCGTATAGGCGACCGCCATCCCCTGCCCCGGCCCGCCAAAACCGTAGGGCGCGGTGAATTGCGCGGCGCCCGGCGCGGTGGCGCCCGGCAGGTTCTGGTAGGTGCCGCGCGGGTTGTGCATCGCCCGCCACACCACCGCATATTGGCACACCCCGGCGAGGAGCGCGTTGACCGCCTGCTGCACGGCGCCGCCGATATTGACCGTGCCGACCTGGATGTGCCAGGCGAGGTTTGGCAGTTTCAGCATCGCCATCATGCAATTGACCGAGACGATCGAGATCCCGTCCACCTCGGCATGGCCGGTCGCCGGCAGTTCCGGGTAGGTCGAGAGGCCGTCAATGTCCGACATTTGCAACCCGGAATCGGCGACCGCCTCCCGGACCGCGGCGAGCGCATGGGCGGCGAGCGGAACTTCGGCCGAGCGCGTGACTTTTGAAAAGCCCACACCGCTCAACGCCACCTTGCAGCGGTTCTCCCACATGCCACGTCCTCCTCAGCGCGCGAGGCGGAACTGCGGCAGGGTGATGTCGCCGTTCAATCTCTCAAAGACGACCTCGACCCGCCGGCCGACCTTCGCCTCGGTATAATCGGCATCCAGCAGATTGCCGGCCAGCAGCGCACCCGGGGCGTCATCGAGTTCGACGATGATGCTGGCGTAGGGCACCACGGGCGCAAAGCGCTTGTCCCCGGTGTGATACATGATCGTGTAGGTGTAGATGGTTCCGATCCCGCGCACGGGTTCGAACTTCAGATCCGTCGCGACGCATCGGGTGCAGGTCGCATAGGGCGGGTGCTGGAAGTGCCCGCATTTCTGGCAGCGTTGCAGTGCCAGAACGCCCGCCTTTGCCGCCTCCCAGAACGGCCTTGTCCACTCGTTCGGCACCGGGATCGGCCGGCTCACCTTGCTCCAGTCGCTCATTGGCAGGATGATCCTCTCTCCGCTGTCGGGGCGCCCGGAGACATTTGAAAGGAGAACGTCTTGGCGATGCAAGCAGGGATCGCGCCTGGCTCCTTGTTTATCGAACCGGGCGAAATGATGGGCAATGCCGGGCCGGGGATGCTTGAGGGCCTGCGCGTCGTCGAGATCGCCGATGAGCGCGCCGAATACACGGGGCTGCTGCTGGCCGGGCTTGGCGCTGAGGTGGTCAAGATCGAACCGCCCGAGGGCAACGCGACGCGGCGGATCGGTCCCTTTCTCGAAGACCAGCCCGGTCTCGAACGCTCGCTGTTCTTCTGGAACTACAACCGCAACAAGAAGTCTGTCGTGCTCGACCTGCGCGAGGCGCCAGAGAAATCCACTGGGCGCGAACACCTGCTGCGCCTCCTCGGCAGCGCCGATATTCTGCTCGATGCGAGCTGTGGCGCACTGAACCAGGCTCTCGGTCTCGATCGAGCCGCGCTTAACACGCGCTTTCCGGCGCTTGTCACGGCGCGGATGACGCCCTTTGGCGATGATGGGCCGTGGGCCGAATTCAAGGGTTCGGATCTGATCCATCTCGCGCTCGGCGGGGTGATGATGAATTGCGGCTACGATCCCGACCCAAATTTTGAATACGATACGCCGCCGATCGCGCCGCAGGTCTGGCACGCTTATCACATCGCCGGCGAGCAGTTGGCGACCGGGATCATCGCCGCGCTGATCCACCGCGAGCGCAGCGGCGAGGGGCAGGACGTGTCGGTGGCGATCCACGAGGCGGTGGCGAAAAACCCCGAACTCGACATCATGCACTGGGTGATGCGGCGGGTGCCGCTGTGGCGGCTCTGCAACCGTCACGCCGCCGAATTTCCAAACCACAGCCCGGGCATCTGTCATACCAAGGACGGGCGCTGGTTCATCTCACATGGCATGGGTGCGCGCGATCTGAAAAATCTGGTCCCGCTCCTGGCGAAATACGGCGCCGAGGCCGATCTGCAACCGCCCCCGCCCGACGCCGATCTGAGGGCCCGGCAGGTGCCGGGGTCGGCCAGGGGCGACGCGGCGCGGGCCCACATGCTCGACATCGTAACGCGGTTTGTCCGCGCCTGGACCTACCAGGACATGCCGTGGCGCGAAGCGCAGGAGGCCGGTCTCCTGTGGGCGCCGCTCAGAAAGCCGCACGAGAACGCGGAGGACGAGCACTGGCTGACCCGGAAAACCTTTGCCGATATCGCGCACCCGGAGCAGGGGCGCAGCTTTCGCTACCCGACCAGCAAATGGCTCTCGAACAGGACGAGCTGGCAGGTCGGCCGACGCGCGCCGCTCCTTGGCGAAGATACCGCGGCCGTCCTCGGCGAAGGGGCGCGGCGCCCAAGCGTACCGGCCGCACCGCGCCGGGTTCTGAACCCGCGCCTTTCGGTCTTGCACAACAAGCCGTTTCCGCTGCAAGGGGTCAGAATCCTCGATTTCGCCTGGTTTCTCGCCTCGGCCGGCGGCACGCGGTTTCTCGCCGCGCTGGGCGCGGAAAGCTTCAAGGTCGAGTGGAAGGACAATCCCGACACGCGCCTCGCGGCGATGGCGCCCATCGGCGGGCGCGCCGCGCGCGATGCCGCGACCGCACCGCTGCCGCCGGTGAATGATCCCGACATGGGCGGCCAGTTCAACAACAAGAACGCCGGCAAGCGCGGCATCTCACTGAACATCCGCCATCCCAAGGGGTTGCAGATCGCCAAGGATCTGGTGCGGATCTGCGATGTCGTGGCCGAGGGGTTCTCGCCCGGCGTCCTGGCGCGGCTGGGCCTCGGCTACGACGTGATAAAGGCGATCCGGCCCGACATCATCTATATCCAGCAATCGGGGATGGGTGCGCACGGCACCTACGGGCGGATGCGCACGGTCGGCCCGGTCGCCGCCGCCTTTGGCGGCCAGGGCGAGATGTCGGGTCTGCCCGAGCCGGCGATGCCGGTCGGCTGGGGGTATTCCTATCTCGACTGGATGGGCGCCTACGGCTATGCGCTGGCGCTCCTCGGCGCGATCTATCACCGCGAGCGCACCGGTGAGGGGCAGTGGATCGACGCCTCGCAATGCGAGTCGGGAATCTTTCTGACCGGTGCGACAATCCTCGACTGGTCGGCCAATGGGCGCGAATGGCGCCGCTATGGCAACCGTTCGCCGTACAAAAGGGCGGCGCCGCACGGTGCCTATCGCTGCCAGGGCAAGGACCGCTGGATCGCCATTGCCTGCTTCACCGATGCGGAATGGCGCGCGCTGGCAGAGGTCGCCGGGCACGGCGAGTGGCTTGACGACCGCCGCTTTGCCACATTGGAGGATCGGCTGCGGTTTCACGCTGCGCTCGACGCCGCGGTAGCGTCCTGGACGCTGACGCAGGACCGCTATGACTGCATGATGAAATTGCAGAAGGCCGGGGTGCCGGCCGGGGTATGCCAGAACGCCGAGGACCGCGTTGACAGCGATCCGCAACTCAGGCACCTCAAATGGCTGACCGAAGTAACCGGCACCAGGATCGGCACTTGGCCGGTTTATGAATTGCCGATGAAGCTCAGCAGGACGCCGGCCACGATCGGCGGCCCGACCAATCGCGGCGCGCCGTGCTACGGCGAGGATAATTTCTGGGTCTTGACCGAGTTGCTCGGGCGCAGCCCGAGTGAGATTGCGCGGTTGGCCGAGGAAGGCGTCATCTGAGGTTTGGCGGCTGCCGGTCGCGGCACAGGATCATGGTCAGCGGCATCGTTCACGCATCTCTCTCGATTCGATCCCAGCGGTCTTTTGCCGTCGGGACGCGCATGTCCGACTCGCCCAGGCCGCGCCGGCGCCGGCAGTCCGGCGCCCGGACCACGCGACAAGCCGGTCAAGCCCAAGGGCATAAAGACGCTTGCATTCGTTTTGCCAAAGGGTCAGAAGCCGGACCTGATGCCGGCGGAGCGCACAGGATCGCCCGCGCGTGACGGGCGCGGAGACGCTTTGCGGCCTTTATGCGCCGGTCTATGGTGACGCCGCGCGGGGGCGGTCTGCCGGAGGGCGAGGGGACTTATCCGATTGACGGTAAAGAAGGGAGGTGGCGGCGCCGCGGGCGGCGAATGCGGGCGCGCGCCGGCCGGCGGACGGGTTCATGGACGGTCCGTCTTGTCCGACGAGACGGCAACCGACGCGCGCATCGAGGAATTCAAAGAGGCCGCGCTCAACAGGCTGACGCTGGCGGTCGGCAAGGACGCCGCGGATGCCACGGATCGCGACTGGTTTGCCGCGACGGCGCTGGCGCTGCGCGACCGGGTGATCCATCGCTGGCTGGAGGGTGATCGCGAGACCTTCGCCCGCGGCCGCAAGCGGATCTATTACCTGTCTCTCGAATTCCTGATCGGCCGGCTGTTGAACGATGTCGCCGGCAATCTGCGGATGAGCGAGATCGTTCACCGCGCGCTCGGCGATCTCGGCGTCAATTTCGACCGGGTGCGCTGCGCCGAGCCCGATGCGGCGCTGGGCAATGGCGGGCTCGGCCGGCTTGCCGCGTGTTTTCTGGAAAGCATGGCGAGCCTCGGGGTCCCGGCCTGCGGCTACGGGATCAGGTACGATCACGGGTTGTTTCGCCAGATCATCCGGGACGGC
>JBOHMF010000323.1:0-5423 GCA_050730055.1 Allostellaceae bacterium | reverse complement strand
CCACAGGTCCTCGTCGATCTCGGCCGGATCGAGCGAGGACAGCCGCAAGCGCGGCAATTCGGGCACGGCGGAGAGGAGATGCCGCGCCAGTTGGCCAAGGCTCGGCCGCCCCGGCAGATCGCCGCCCCAGGCGGTCAGATCGATGCCGGTCAGGACGATTTCGCGCGCCCCGCCGGCGACGAGATGGCGCGCCCGCTCGGCGGCGGCCTCCGGCGGCAGCGAGCGGCTCGGCCCCCGCGCAAACGGGATGATGCAGAAGGTGCAGCGGTGGTCGCAGCCCTGCTGGACTTGCAGATGGACGCGGACGCGCCCCGCGAGGCCGTCTGATTCACTCCCGCTCTCTTCCGGTAGAGGGAGAGGGTCTTGCGCGGTGCGGTCGGGGTCAAAACGATAGCTCTCCGGCCGCAGCTTCGCCTCGTTGTCGAGCACCGCATCGACCTCGGGCATGGCGCGATAGCCCAGCGGATCGAGCGTCGCGGCACAGCCGGTGACGATGAGGCGCGCGCCGGGGTGCTCGCGGCGGGCGCGGCGGATCGCCTGGCGCGCCTGACGCTCGGCCTCGGCGGTGACGGCGCAGGTGTTGATGATGACGGTGTCGGTGAGACCGGCCATGCCCGCGGCCCGGCGGATGACCTCGGACTCGGCGGCGTTGAGCCGGCAGCCAAAGGTGATGACCGCGACCCCGGCCATTTTATCCGCCGTAGAGGAGCGCCGGCTCAAATTCGCCGGAAAAGGCGATCGCCGCCGGTCCGGTCATCACGACATGGCCGTCCTCGCGCCAGAAAATATCGAGGACGCCGCCGTCGAGGCTCACTTCTCCCCGCCGCTCGGCGAGACCGCGCCGGCAGGCGGCAACGAGCGCGGCGCAGGCGCCGGTGCCGCAGGCGCGCGTCAGCCCGGCGCCGCGCTCCCAGACCCGCAAGCGGATGCGGCGGCGATCGGCGACAGTGGCGACGCCGATATTGGCGCGCTCGGGAAAGAGCGGGTGATGTTCGAGACGGGGTCCGAGCGTCGCCAGATCGACCGCCTCGGCGTCGGCGACAAAAAAGGTCGCGTGCGGGTTGCCGATATTGGTGCACACCGGCGCCGCGAGCGGTCCCCATGCGAGATCGACATGGTCTGTGTCCATCGCCCGTGCCAGCGGGATCTCATGCCACAGGGTGCGCACCGGCCCCATATCGACGGCGACGGTCCCCTCGGGTTGGAGCTCGGCCTCGACAAGCCCGGAGAGCGTGTCGATCCGCACCTGCGGCGCGCCGCTCTCGCGCGCCACGAGCAGGGCGACGCAGCGGGTGGCGTTGCCGCACGCTCCAACCTCGCCGCCATCGGCGTTGCGGATGCGCATAAAGACATGCGCTGCCGGATCGCGCGGCGGCTCGATCAGGACGAGCTGGTCGCAGCCGATGCCGGTGTGGCGATCGGCCAGCGCGCGCGCCGCGGCGGCATCGAGCGCGAGCGGGCGCGCGCGCGCGTCGAGCACGACAAAATCATTGCCGAGCCCGTGCATCTTGAGAAAGGGAACACCGCTCACGGAACGTTTATAGGACGCCGCGCGCGGGCGAGTCCACCGCGCGCGAGAGCGGGATCAGCGCCGCCACGTCCGTTTGTACCGCGGCCGCGCCCGCGCCAGGCGCACGCTTTGCCGCCGGTGCGGCCGGACCGTCCGCAGGCGGTGCAGCCGGGCCGGACGCAGCAGCCGCGCCCGCCCCGCACGGCTTTGCCAATACCGGCTGCGGGCATGGACCGGCCGGGTCCAGCGTCGGTGCATCGCGGTCTCGGTTGCCGGCCGGGTCGGGCGGGCGTAGAGGTCGCCACTGGCGCGCGCCGCCGTGGCAGCGGTCGAATACTGTGAGCGGAATGCGCGCGGCGCCGGGCCTCCCTGCGGTCCGGCATAGGGGATGCCGCGCTCGCCGGTAAAATAGGAGGGCGTCGCGGGCGAGGGCATGAAGTTCTTTGTGCCGTAGGCCGGCATTCCGGCGGCCCGGGCGGCGCCGGCAGCGAGCACCAGGACCAGAACCCAGGCCAAAAAGCGCGCGCTCATCCCCGGCCGGCCTCCCAGTCGGCGCGGGAGAGGCGCGGCATATCGAACAGATCGGTCGTGCGCGCGTACCAGCCGCGCCCGTGCATGCGGCCGATCAGCCGCAATTTCTCGGTCGCTACGTAATAGCGCTGGGGATCGACCAGACCGTCGCGAATATGAATGTGGATGACGCGGCCGACTTCGAGCATCGCGCTGCCGCCGAGCGACAGGCCGGCGACGCGCCGGCACTCGAAGCTGACCGGTGCGGCGGCGATGCGCGGCGGACGCACGCCGGCCGAGGGCGCCGGCAGAAGGCCGGCCTGCTCCAATTCACCGATCCCGGCCGGGAAATCGACGGCGCAGACGTTCATGCGCTCGGCCAGCGCCTCATCGACAAGATTGACGACAAACTCGCCGCTGTCGCGGATGTTGCGCGCGGTGTCCTTGTAGCCGTCCTCCTCGACCGTGCCGGGCGAGATGCCCAGAACAACGGTCGGCGGGTTTGAGCACACCGCATTGAAGAAACTGAACGGCGCAGCGTTGACGCGGCCCGCCGCGTCAACCGTCGTGGTCAGTGCGATCGGCCGCGGAACGACGGTGGCGACGAGGAGCTTGTAGGCTTCCGAGGCCGGGATCTCGGCCAGATCGAAATGCATGGGTCTTCCCTTCATGATGGCGCGCGCAGGATAGGACCCGCGCCGGCGGACTGCCATCCGTTCCCCGCGGCGATTGACAGAAATCGGGGCGATGTCTAGTCTGCCTCCGCCCCTCCGAAGGGAGCGAGCGTTTTCCCCGCGAGCGGGGCCGCCAGTCCGCGAGTGTCGCGCACTGGCACTTTTTGTCCAAGCCAGGCCGTTTCTGGGAATCGCGATGTTCGACAGTCTCTCCAATCGTCTCGGCGACGTGTTTGACCGGCTGCGCCGCCACGGCGTCCTGACCGAGGACGATATCGCCGCGGCCATGCGCGAGATCCGCGTGGCGCTCCTGGAGGCCGATGTCGCCTTGCCGGTGGTCCGCGATTTTGTCGCCGTGGTGCGCGAGAAGGCGCGCGGGCAGGAGGTGGTGCGCTCGGTGACGCCGGCGCAGATGATGGTCAAGATCGTCCATGACCATCTCGTCGAGGTTCTGGGCGGCGACGGGCGGCCCGACGGTCTCGATCTCAACGCTCCGCCGCCGGTCGTCATTCTGCTGGTCGGTCTGCAAGGTTCGGGCAAGACGACGACTGCGGGCAAGCTCGCCCTGCGTCTGAAAAGCCGCGGTCGCAAAAAGGTGCTGCTGGCCTCGCTCGACGTGCAGCGCCCGGCGGCGCAGCAGCAGCTCGCCGTGCTCGGCAGGCAGGTCGGGGTCGCCACTCTGCCGATCGTGCCGGGCGAGAAGCCGGTCGCGATCACCCGGCGCGCCCTCCAGACCGGGCGCAGCGAGGGCTACGACGTGGTCATCCTCGACACCGCCGGGCGGCTCCACGTCAACGAGGAATTGATGCTGGAGGTGGCGGCGTTTCGGGAAGCCGCCAATCCGCATGAAACGCTCCTTGTCGCCGACGCGATGACCGGCCAGGACGCGGTCAACGTGGCCAAAGCCTTTGGCGAGCGTGCCGGTCTCACCGGCATCATCCTGACCCGGGTTGACGGCGATGCGCGCGGCGGTGCCGCCCTGTCGATGCGCGCGATCACCGGCAAGCCGATCGTCCTCATCGGCACCGGCGAAAAGATCGAGGCGCTCGAAGCCTTTCACCCCGAGCGCATCGCCGGGCGCATCCTCGGCATGGGCGATGTCGTCAGCCTCGTCGAGAAGGCGGCCGAGACCGCCGATCAGGACGAGGCCGAAAAGCTCGCCGCCAAGATCGCCAAGGGCAGCTTCGACCTCGATGATCTCGCCTCCCAGTTGCGCCAGATCCGCCGCATGGGCGGGATGAGCGGAATGCTCGGTCTTCTGCCGGGAGTCGGCAAGGTCAAGAAGCAGATGGCCGAGGCCAATATCGACGAGAGCATCCTGAAGCGTCAGGAAGCGATCATCTCGTCGATGACCCGGGCCGAGCGCAAGAACCCGAAATTGTTGAACGCCTCGCGCCGGCGGCGCATCGCCGGCGGCTCGGGCACCTCGGTGCCGGAGATCAACCGGCTCCTCAAGCAATACCAGGACCTCGCCGACATGATGAAAAAGATGAAGAAGCTGGGGCAAAAGGGCCTGATGCGCCACGGCATCGAGGCGATCCTGCCGCAGAGTTTTCGCCACTGAGGACCCCGACATGTCCCTGAAGATCCGGCTGGCCCGCGGCGGCGCCAAAAAGCGCCCCTATTACAGCATCGTCGTCGCCGACGCACGCAGCCCGCGCGACGGCCGCTTTATCGAAAAGCTCGGCACCTACAATCCGATGCTGGAGCGCGGTCATGCCGAGCGGGTGACGCTGCGCTCCGAGCGCATCCGGCATTGGCTCGGGGTCGGCGCTCTGCCGACCGAGCGCGTCGCCCGTTTTCTGGGCGAGGCCGGGCTGATCGACCAGCCGCCCCAGCGCGAGACGCCAAAAAAATCGCAGCCCAAGGCAAAAGCGCAGGAGCGCGCGAGCGCGACGGCGGAAGCAGCCGGCGCGGCGGCCGGCCGGAGCTAGCGGGTCGGCCAGGGTTGCAAGCCCATGGCAGAGGCGGACAAGCGGGTCTGCGTCGGCGTCGTGACCGGCGCGCACGGCGTCACGGGCGCAGTGCGGGTCAAAAGCTTCACCGCCGTCCCCGAAGATATCGCGCACTATGGCCCGCTCGCCGACGAAAGCGGCCGCCGGCAGTTTGCCCTTACCCTTGTCGGCGCGGCCAAGGGCGTTCTTCTCGCCCGCATCGCGGGAGTTGCCGATCGCAACCGGGCCGAGGGATTGCGCGGTCTCAGGCTTTATCTGCCGCGCGCGGCGCTGCCGCCGCCCGCAGCGGAAGAATACTACCACGCCGATCTGATCGGCCTCGCCGCGGTGCTGACCGATGGGACGCCGATCGGCCGGGTGCGCGCGATCCACGATTTTGGCGCCGGCGATGTCATCGAGATCGCGCGGCCGATTGCCCCGCCGGCCCTTGTCCCCTTCACGCGCGCCGCCGTCCCGCTCATCGATCTGGCCGCCGCCCGGCTGGTGATCGACCCGCCGCCGGGCCTTCTCGACGCGGCCGCGGACGCATCGGCACGGACCGAACCGGCATGACCTGGCAGGCCACGGTGCTGACGATCTTTCCCGAGATGCTGCCCGGGCCGCTCGCCCATTCGCTCGCCGGCAAGGCGCGCGCCGCCGGTCTGTGGAGCCTCGAAACGGTGGACATCCGCGCCTTTGCGCGCGATAAGCACCGCTCCGTCGACGATGCGCCGTTTGGCGGCGGAGCGGGGATGGTGATGCGGCCGGATGTGCTCGACGCGGCGATCGCCGGCG
>JBOHMF010000322.1:0-5432 GCA_050730055.1 Allostellaceae bacterium | reverse complement strand
CCCTTCGACCGCGGCCGCGGCGAGCGCGTCGGCCGGCCGCGCGTGCGCCGTGCCGCCGGCGGCGCGCAGCTCCGCCACCAGCCGGTCGAGCCGCTCTGTATCATTATCGACGCCGATGACGAGCGCGCCCTCGCGCGCCATGATCGCGGCGGTGGCGCGTCCGATGCCGCTGCCTGCGGCGGTGATCAGCGCCACCTGGTTGGCAAAGCGCATCGCGGCACTCCCCTCGGCAACAGATTTGACCTCTGGTGCTACTATGGCTTCGCCTCGCGGGCTTGGCTAGGCTGCGCTCCGCGACCAGGAGAAGGCGTCATGGAATTCGGCATGTTCCACGAGTTTCCCACGCTGCCGGGCCGGAGCGAGACGGAAGCCTTTGCCGAGGCGATGGAACAGATCGACGCCGCCGAGCGCTGGGGTCTCGATGTCATGTGGCTGGCGGAGCTGCATTTTGAGCCGCACCGCTCGGTGCTCTCGGCGCCGCTCGCGGTCGCCGCGGCGATCGCCGCGCGCACGCGCCGGATGCGGATCGGCATCGCCGTCCAGGTTCTGCCGCTGTGCCATCCGCTGCGCCTCGCCGAGGAGGCGGCGACGATCGACCAGTTGAGCCGCGGCCGGCTGATCTTTGGCGTCGGCCGCAGCGGCGTGGTGCAGACCTATGCCGCCTACGGCATCCCCTATGCCGAGAGCCGCGAGCGGTTTCGCGAGATCCTCGACATCATCGAGCGGGCGTGGCGCGAGCCAATCTTGTCCTATGAGGGCCGCTACCACCGCTTTGACGCGGTCAGCGTCGTCCCCAAGCCGTGCCAGAAGCCGGCGCCGCCGATCCGCATCGCCGCCAGCACGCCCGACACCTTTCCCGCGATTGGCCGGCGCGGCGCGGCGATCTTCGCCTCGGTGCGCCACACCAGCTGGTCCGACCTCGTTCCGCTGATCCACAGCTATCACGAGGCCTGGCAGGCGGCCGGTCATCCCGGGCAGGGCGAGGTCTATGTCTCGGCGCCGACCTACATTGCCGAGAGCTATGATCGCGCCCGCGCGGAGCCGGAAGCCAGCATCATGCATTTTTTTCACGAGCAGGCGAACCTCTTGGAAGGCGCGGCGCGCCTTCTCGATCCCGAGACCGCCGCGCGCCGCCTGCGCCGGGTCGAACAGTTGCGCACCCAGCGCTATGACGACGCCTTGCGCGCCAACGCGCTGGTCGGCACCCCCGAGATGATCCGCGAGCGGCTGCACGCCCTCAGACAGGAGATCGGGCTGTCGGGCCTTCTCGCCGAATTGAATTGCGGCGGCCTCATCCCGCATCCGCAGGTCCTGGCGGCGTTGCGGCTCCTGTGCGAGCGGGTCAAACCGGCCTTTGCCGAATAGCCGCTCTCATGTCTTGGCGCCGGCGGGTGCGGCGGCCTCGGGTACGCGCAGATAGACCCAGACCCAGTTGGCCAGCAGCACCGCTGCCGTGACCACAAACACCCAGTTGAGACCAAGCGCCGCGGCGACACCGCCGCCCGTCAGGGGTCCCAGAGAACTGCCGAGAAACATCGCCGAGGAGGTCAGACCAAAAACGCTGCCGCGCTCGCCGCGGCTGGTCAGCCGGCCGACGAGGGCATTCGCGGTCGGCAGAATGCCGCCGATAAACAGGCCGACGCCAAAACGCTCGGCAACAAAGATCCAGAAATTGCCGGCAAAGGCCTGCGGCAGGGTCATCAGCCCGGCGCCCATCAGACAGATCAACAGCACGCGGCGGTAGCCGAGCACATCGCTGCGCTTGCCGAGAAAGGGCGAGGCGAGAAGATCGCCGAGCCCCGTGACCGAGAAGGCGATGCCGGCGAGGGTCGCGAGATCGGGGCGCGACCCGATCATCTGCTGCACATAGAGCGTGACCACCGGCTGCGCCGTGCGCACCCCGAACTGCGCCATCAACAGGACAAAGAAGAGAGCCAGAAGGCCGGGCGCGCGGGCCAGCGCGAGAGAGGCTTCGAGCAGCGAGCGACCGCGGCTCGCGGGCGCGACAAAACGTTCGTGGACGATCACCGCGACCAGCCCCAGCGCCACAAAAATCATCGCCGAGGTGCAATAGAACGGGATGCGGTAGCTGTGCGTGACATCGGCGAGACCGCCGCCCAGCATCGGCCCGATCAGCGAGCCGACAAGCTGGCCGGTGCTGAGCCAGCCAAGCGCGTAGCCGAGCCGCTCCTCCGGGGCCTCGGCGGCGACCAGTGCGATCGCCGCGCTCGAAAATCCGGCAAAAACGCCCATCAGCGCGCGAAAAGCGAAGAACTGCCAGACATTCGCCGCCAGCCCCATCAGCGCCGTGAACACCCCGATCGCCAGGCTGGAGCGCAGCAGCATCAGCTTGCGCCCGCGGCGGTCGGCGATGCGGCCCCAGACCGGCGAGGCAAAGGCCGCGACAAGCGCGGTCACTCCGCCGAGAATGCCCGACCACAGATCGATCGCGCTGGCGCTTTTGACCCCAAGCGCGGGCAGAAACAGCGGGATGATCGGGGTCAGCATCGAGAACGCCATGGTCATGACGCACTGGATCGCGACCATCGCCCAGAGCGTGTGCTGCCAGCCGGACCCGGCAGCCGTGCGCTGGTTCTTCCGGGTGCCAGGAGATTGAGATTGCGGCATCGCCCCCTGAGGCTTGCAGGACCGCCGCGTTGGCGGGTCGGGACTTTGTAGAGAAAACGCCGGCGCCGGGCATCGGTTTTGCGCATCGGCGGGAAAGCGGCCGCAGGGGACGATCCCTCCCGTCGCGGGCCGCACGCTCACGCGGCCGGAACCGATCCGGCTGGCCGGTTTGCCTCATTTCCCGAAGCTCTTTCCAAATCGCAGGTTTGAAAAAATTTCCGCATTTTCTCGCGAACGCGTTATAGGCTTCTCGCAAGGCTCCCTTGAAGGAGCCATTTTAAACCGGAGGAAGCGTCATGGCGGTCGCCGAACGGCTCGAAAAACCGATTCCATGGTGGCAGGAGCCAACCCGAGAGCAATGGCACGCCTAGGTTGCGGCCTGGCTCGGCTGGGTCCTCGATGCCTTTGATTTCACGATATTTCTGCTGATCATGCTGCCGATTGCGCAGTATTTTCACGTGTCGCTGACCGAGGTGACCACGGTCTTCACCTTGACCTTGTGGATGCGCCTCATCGGCGCCACCGCCTCGGGTTGGCTCGCCGATCGGATCGGCCGCAAGAAACCGCTGATGATCGCGATTGTCTGGTACTCGGTGTGCAATCTGGTCGCCGGGCTGGCGCCGGCATTCTGGGTTCTCTTCCTGTTCCGTGCGCTGCTCGGCATTGGCATGGGCGCAGAATGGCCGGTCGGTGCGGCCCTGGCATTGGAGCAGTGGCCGCAGCGCTCGCGCGGGTTTATGGGCAGCGTTCTGCAAGCTTCGTGGGGCATCGGCGGGCTGTTGTCGGCTGCGGCCTACGGCCTTCTCTACAATTCGATCGGCTGGCGCGGGCTGTTGATCATCGGAGTCCTGCCGGCGCTGCTGCTGTTCTACATCGTTCCCTTTGTCAAGGAACCCGCGATCTGGCTGGAAAACCGCCGCACCCAACGCGCCGAAAAGCGCGAGGTGCGCATGCCGCTGTTCAGCATCTTCAAACCGGGCATGCTGGCCAACACGCTGATGGCGTGCTGGTGGATGGCGAGCGGCTTTGTCGTCGCTTATTCGATCATTTCTCTTTTCCCGACCTTTCTCGAAAAGGATCTGAAGCTCAGCCCCGAATTGGTCGCCTTGCCGATCATGCTGCAGAGCGTATTGTTTATCTTGTCCGGTGCTCTGTGGGGGTGGGTGGCGGAGAGCCTCGGCCGACGATGGGCAATGATCATTCCGGCATTGATCGGGGTCCCAGTGACCTTCGGCTACCTCTTTACCGACAGCTACACGATGATCGTCGTGTTTTTTGCGATCCAGGGGGCGTTCGCCGGCGGCGGCATCTATTGTCAGAACCCGAGCTATCTCGCCGAGCGCTTCCCGACCGAGGTGCGCGCGACGGCGAGCGGGTTCTGCTACCACCAGGGAGCCATATGGGGCGGCCTGGTGGCGCCGGTGCTGGCCTATCTCGCCGTCAGTTGGCATACCGGGTTTGCGATCCCGATGATGCTCGGAACCGTAGTCGGCCTTGTCAGCTTTATCGTGGCGCTGCTGTTCAGCCCCGAGACCCGGGGCAAGGAGCTGAGCGCCGAGATCGTGCTCGCCTGAACGCGGCGCGCCCGCAGCCCGGCTGGTCAAGGCCGGGCTGCGACAAAAAGACCCTTCCGACGGGAATGCCGGGAGGGCTTTTTTGTTTAGAGAACGGCCGGCTGCCGTCCGTCGCGCTGCCTTGCCCGGCAACCGGAAGACTCCGCTCAAAGAAGCCATGACAAACGGGAGTGTACGCCGTGACGACAACCGGAGAGACTCTGACGACCGGCCGGATCGCGGCGCGGATCGATCGGCTGCCGCTGACCTGGACGCAATGGCGGCTGGCGCTCCTGACCCAGCTCTTCTGGGGGCTGATCGTCGGGGTGGACGGCACCCCGGCCAAGCTTTATCCCTTTGTCTGGGGGCCGCACCACGATTTCGGTCTGACCGAATTCTCCTTGTTGCTGGCCGTGGGCAACGGCTTGGGCATCATCATCGGCGAGTATCTGGTCAGCGTTGCCTCCGACCGCTTTGGCCGCCGCACCGCGATGATCCTGTCGGCCTTGCTGCTCTCCCTGCTGCTGTGGCCGACCGCCCTGACCAATAGCTACGCTCTTCTGATGCTGTTCTTTTTTCTCTCGTCCTTTGGCATCGGCGGGATCATCTCCACCAGCGTCGTCTACATGGGTGAACTGGCCTCGCCCCAGCAACGCGGCCGCATCATGCTGGCCGCCCAGATCGTGGCCGTCGTGGTGTTTGGCCTCCTGGGCAATCTGCCCAACCTGTTCTGGGTGCCGACCCATTACCAGTGGGTCATCTATCTCTACTGCATACTCGCCTTTGTCATCGTGTTGCCTGTGACGTTGTGGGCGATGCCGGAATCGCCGCGCTGGCTGGAGGCGCATGGCCGCCACGAGCAGGCCGAGCGCGTCATGGAGCACCTGGAAAGAGAATGTCTGCGGCGCAGCCGGCAGAAGAGCCTGCCGGAGCCCGACTACGAGCGGTATCTGGTTCCGGTCACCGAGCACGTGCCGATGAAGGAGTTGCTGAAGGGCCAGTACGGCCGGCGCACCATCCTGCTGTTTTTCGTCTGGATTCTGCTCTACAGCGGCATGTTCTACGGATTTGGCGGATATCTGCCGTCGATCCTCCATGCCTTTCATATGAGCTCCAGCCTCACCTTTGCCGTGATCCTGGTAGCCACTGTGTTTGGCGCCGGGGTCGGGCTGGCCATCTCCTCATGGATCGGCGAGCGGGCCGAACGCCGCATGACCATTTTTGTCGGCGCGCTGGTCAACATTGCAGCCT
>JBOHMF010000321.1:0-5441 GCA_050730055.1 Allostellaceae bacterium | reverse complement strand
GCGCTGACGCTCCCAGATGAGCCCTGTTTGGTACGCGACCTGGCGCCGCGCGCGGGTCCGGTCGGTACTCTCGCTCACCGATGAGGAGATCAGGCGAATGTCGCGGGTGTCGCTGTTCAGTTCACCCCTGCTATTGGGGTTTGAGCATTTTGAGCGTGCGCTCGATCGGGTCAACAAGGTTTCCGGCGACGGGTATCCCCCCTACAACGTCGAGCAGATCGGCGAAAATGCGCTGCGCATCACGCTCGCCGTGGCCGGGTTCACGATGGATGATCTGGCGATCACTATCGAGGACAACCAGCTCGCGGTCCGCGGCCGGCAGAAGGACGACGGCACGCGGGTCTATCTCCATCGCGGGATCGCAGCGCGGCAGTTCCAGCGCTCTTTTGTTCTCGCCGAGGGGATCGAGGTCAGCGGCGCCTGGCTCGACAATGGACTCCTGCATATCGATCTGGTGCGACCCGAACCCGCGATGCGCGTGCGCACGATTGAGATCCAGAGGAGCGGCAAGAGCGGGAACGTTATTGCCGTCAGCGGCGCGGCGCGCGGCACCGCCGCCGCGGAGAGGCCGGTGAAGTGAGCGCCATCGAACACATCCGCCAGATGTCGCGCGAGGAATTGGCGCTGTTTGGTGTCCAGGACATGGCCTATGTCAAGCCGGTCCTCGTCGAGGGGGTGAGGGGCTATGCGGTTCATGCTGCCGATGGGACAGAGATGACCGTCCTTGCCGATCGCGACACCGCTTTTGCGATGCTGCGACAGCACGATCTCGAACCGATGAGCGTGCACTGAACCTGCGGCTTTTCAGGCGGCATCGCTCGCCGCCTGATCGGTGAGGAGCGCATAAAGCGCGTCGGCGTTGTCGGTGCCGCGCAGCTTTTCGCACATCGCCCGGTCGCGCAGCAACCGGGACACGCGCGCCAGCGCCTTCAGATGGTCGGCGCCAGCGTCTTCCGGCGCCAGCAGCACAAAGATCAGATCGACCGGCTGATCGTCGATCGCCTCAAAAGGGATCGGGCGGTCGAGGCGGGCGAAAATTCCGAACAGCCGGGTGAGCCCCGGCAATTTGCCGTGCGGGACCGCGATCCCGTTGCCGATGCCGGTGGTGCCGAGCCGCTCGCGCTCCATGAGGACCTCATGGATCGCGCGGTCGCCGAGCCCGGTCATCGCCGCGGCACGCTTGGCCAAGTCCTGCAAAGCCTGCTTCTTGTTGCTGACGCGCAACTGCGCGATCACGTTCCTTGGCGCGAGCAGATCGGCGATCTCCATCGGCGGACCCGCCCGATGCGCCCCAACCCGCGTCAGCCCGTCACCGGCCGCCGGGCCGGATCAAAGGCGGGGTCGATCCAACCGATATTGCCGTCGGGGCGGCGATAGACGAGGTTGAGTTCGCCATGCGCGCGGTTGCGGAAGAGCAGCACCGCGAGCTCAGCCCGATCCATCTGCATCGCCGCTTCACCCACGGTCAGGCTCGGCAGTTCGGCGCCGGTCTCGGCGATGACGGCTGGAGCATCACCGGCCTCTCTCTCCTCGTTCTCACCCTCGGGGATCGGCGCCGCAGAGGCGTCAAGCGCCGCCGTCTCGGCTTGGTCCTTGACATGGTGATCGCGCAGCCGGCGCTTGGAGCGGCGCAGCCGCTTGGCGATCCGTTCGGCCGCAGCATCAAAGGCAGTGATGAAGTCGCCCGCCGCCGCGTGCGCGTTGGCGGTGATCCCATGGCCGATGCGCAGCGACAATTCGGCCCGGTTCAGATGCGCCTCGCGCGACAGGACGACATGGGCCTCGATCGCGGTTTTGAAGTACTTGTCGAGGATTGCGCCAAGGCTGGTTTCGACATGGCGGCGGAAGCCTTCGCTGAGGTCGAGTTGCTTGCCGGTGACGGTGAGCTGCATCGGTGCGATCACCCCCTGCGCCCAGGAGCGGGCAGCCGCCCGCGCGCTCTGTCGGCAAGCGACCGCAGAATCAGGCTAGGCAGCGCATGCGCCGCCGTCAAGCCTGCCCCGTCCCGCGGGTCTGCGCCCGCGGGCTTCGGCCCACCCGACCCGGGGATCGCCGGTTTCCCACGACGGCCGGTCACAGTGTCAGCATCTTTTCCCGGCGGCGCTGCATCGAGGATGGGATGCGCATCGCCTCGCGGTATTTGGTGACGGTGCGGCGGGCGATCTCGACGCCTTCCTGCTGCAACAGATCGACAATGCGCTCGTCCGACAGCGTCCCGTTGTGGGGTTCATCGCCGATCAGCCCGCGGATGCGCGAGCGCACCGCCTCGGCCGAATGGGCCGTGCCGCCGTGCGAAGCGGGGATCGCCGCGGTGAAGAAATATTTCAGCTCAAACATGCCGCGCGGCGTGGCCATGTATTTGTTGGCGGTGACGCGGCTGACCGTGCTCTCGTGCATGCCGATCGCCGCAGCGACATCGCGCAGGATCAACGGCCGCAACGCCTGCACGCCGCGGCGGAAAAAGCCGTCCTGCTGGCGGACGATCTCGGCGGCGACCTTGAGGATGGTCGTGGCGCGCTGGTGCAGCGAGCGGACCAGCCATGTGGCTGCATGCAGCCGCTCGTTTACATAATCCTTCTCGGCCTTGCTGTGTACCGTCTGACTGATTTCCGCGTGGTAGCGGTGATTGACGAGTACCCGCGGCAAGGTTTCCGGGTTGAGTTCGACCATCCAGCCGCCCTGCGGCCGCACCCGCATCAGAATGTCCGGCACGACCGGCGGCGCCAGCGGCGGATCAAAGGCATAACCCGGCCGCGGGTCGAGCGCCTTCAGCACGGCGACCATCCCGGTCAGCGCTGCGGGGCCGACACGGCACAACCGGCAGAGCGCCGGAAGATTGCGCGCCGCCAAAAGCGGCAGATTGTCGAGGAGGAGGCGCATCGGCTCGTCGAGCCGGCCACGCTCGCGCAGTTGCAGAGCCAGGCATTCCGGCAGATCGCGCGCAAAGACACCGGCCGGATCGCATTGCTGCAACCGCGCCAGCACCGCCTCGATGCGGGCGGGATCGCACCCCAGAGCCTCCGCCAGCCCCGCGACCGATCCCTGCAAATAGCCGGCCTCATCCAGCAGATCGAGGAGATGAAAGGCGATGAGGCGCTCTGCCGGGGTGGTGAAATCGGCGCCGATCTGCTCGCTCAGATGTTCGCGCAAGGTGCGCGGCCGGATCGCCATCTGATCAAGCTCGGGCCGGTCTCCCGCGTCCGCCGTCCCGCTGCCGCTGCGCCAGCCCGCCAGCGCGCCGACCGCATCGGCGGTGCCGTCACCTTCCGCCCCGGCCTCGGCGCGCCAATGCTCGGCCGCCTCGGCGAGCGCGCCGGGAAAATCCTCCGCCAGCCCTGCTTCTGCGGCGTCGCCAGCGGCGGTCTCGGCCGGGTCGGCGGCACGTTCCGGCCGCTCCAACAGCGGGTTCTGATCGATCTCGGCAGCGACAAATTCGCACAATTCGAGATTTGAGAGTTGCAGCATCTTGATCGCCTGCTGCAACTGCGGCGTCATGACCAGCGCCTGCGTCTGGCGCAGTTCGAGCCGCTGCGAAAAGGCCATCCTGCCCACGATGATGCCGCACTTGCAGCAGCTTATAGGCTGAAACGCTCGCCCAGGTAAACGCGCCTGACATCGCTGTCGGCAACGATCGCGGCGGGGTCTCCTTCCATCAGCACGCGGCCCTCGTGCAGGATATAGGCGCGATCGACGATCTCGAGGGTCTCGCGGACATTGTGGTCGGTGATCAGAACCCCGATGCCGCGGTCCTTCAGATGACGCACGAGGTCGCGGATCTCGCCGACCGCGATCGGGTCGATCCCGGTCAGGGGCTCGTCGAGCAGGATGAAATGCGGCTGGGTGGCGAGCGCGCGGGCGATCTCAACGCGGCGGCGCTCGCCGCCCGAGAGCGCCATCGCCGAAGCACGGCGCAGATGCGTGATCGAGAACTCGGCCAGAAGCGCCTCCAGAAGCGCCTCGCGCAATTCCGCTTCCGGCTCGGCGATTTCCAGGATGGCGCGGATGTTCTGTTCGACCGAAAGCCCGCGAAAGATCGAGGCTTCCTGCGGCAGATAGCCGAGACCGAGGCGGGCGCGACGGTACATCGGCAACTCGGTGATGTCCTGCCCGTCAAGACTGACCACCCCGGTATCGGCGGCGATCAGCCCGGTCATAATGTAAAAGCAGGTGGTCTTGCCGGCTCCGTTTGGCCCCAACAACCCGACGACCTCGCCGCGCTGCACCGCGATGTTGACGCCGCGCAGGACCGGCCGCCGGTTGAAGCTCTTGCCGAGGCCGCGCCCGACGAGGCCGCGCCCGGTGGGATTGCGCCCGGCGGGGTTGCGACTGTCGGCAACGAGATGCGGACGCGCCGCCCCGGTCGGGCCGAGAACCGGGCGCGGCGCGACATGCCGCGCAGCCCACGCCCGCCTCATCGCCGCCGCTCGCCGCGGCGGGCCGCGGACACGGGGGCGTCCTGGCGCACAAAAACGCCCTCGACCCGCGGCGCCGGACCCCCCGGCCGCTGCGGCAGGCTCATAATCCGGCTCACATTGCGGTTGAGATCGACAACGGCATATTGGCCGCGGACGACATCCCGGCCGCGGGTGATCGTGACATGGCCGATGAGGGTGACGATGCCGGTTCTGGCGTCGTAGACGCCGTAATCGCCGCGCCCGACATCGGTGGCGGTCGAGACGATGACATTGCCCTGGGCGTCGATGCGCTCGATGTGCGAACTGCCCGCCCCCAATTCGTCGGAGGCCGGCGTTGCCTTGCGCCGGACGGTCCGCGGCAGGCTGCTGCTCTTGGCCATGTAGGCCGTCAGCACGTCGGCCCGGATGCGTTTGTCGCCGCGCACCGCGAGCGCGTCGCCGCGCGCGACGGCAATCTGTTTGCCGTCGTACCATTCGAGGCTGTCGCGCGCCGTGACCACATCGGTCGCCGTGGTCAGCCGCAGATGCTTGCCGGTGATGACGGCGACCTGTTGAGCGGCGTCATAGACGGCGTGGTCGCCGGTGATGGTCTGCGTCGGCCCCTTGAGGATGACATTGCCATCGGCATCGACCCGATAGATTTCGCTGCCGCCTTTGCCTTGACGGTAATAGGCGGTCAGCGTGTCGGCCGTCACCCGGGTCGCCCCGCGCGTGGCCACGGCATGACCGCGCGCAATATAGACCTTGCGATCCTGCTGCCATTCGATGCCCGAGGCGGCCGAGATGGTGATCGGCTCCTTGCCGGAGGCGCCGCCGAGGGTCAGCCCTTGCGCGCGGGCGGCGGGCGGCGCGGCAAGGAGCGCCGCCGCGAGCCCGGCGGCGGCGAGCCATCCCGTTATCGGGTGCGGCCGGGCGGGTGCGAGGCTCGGGTCAGCGGGCATGATGCCGTGTCCTGCGGACAGGCCGCACCGGGCGGTGCCGCGCCGCGCTTGGGCGGCGCCGGGCGGGCGCGGCCGGGGTCAGGAC
>JBOHMF010000320.1:0-5461 GCA_050730055.1 Allostellaceae bacterium | reverse complement strand
TGTTCCGCTATATCGGCGGCAAGCTCAGCAAGCTCGAAGGAGCGGTGACAATCGGCACCCCCGATGCGGCGCTCGGCATTCGCGGCGGGATCATGCTGATGGAGCTGACGCCGCAGGGCGGCCTCGCCGCGATCTTTGGCTATGGCCGTGCGCTGACCGTGACCGGGCGCGAGGGCACGACAGAGACGATCACGCGGCCGGGCTGGGAAGTGACTGTCGCCCGGCCGGGCGCCGCGCCTTCGCCGCCGTTCCCGGCACCGCCGGGCACGATAGCGCGTCTCCTGGCTCAGCTCGACGGGCTGCCCGGCCGGCACGGCGGCGCACCGACGATCCCCCGTGATGCCGATGTCGCCGGCAGCGCCCTCGACACCGATCTGTCGCAGGTTCCGCCGGTGCCGTCGGGCGGGAGTTCGCTGTCTTCTCTGCCCTCGATCCCCCTCCCGCCGCCGGTGCTGCCCGGGCCGCGGTCGGGCGGCGGCGCTCCCGGCGGTCCGCCGACCGCGCGCTAGCGGCGGACTATCGCGCGGGCGCGGTGCGCCAGGCGAACGCCCGGCGTTCCAACTGGGCAAAAACCCCGTGTTCGAGGATCAGCATCAGGATGACAAACATGATGACCCAGGCCAGCACCTGGGTCATATTGAACTGCTCAAACCAGAAGAAAAACATGTAACCGATACCGTATTTGAGACCAAAGGTTTCCGCCAGCGCCACGATCTTCCAGGTCATGCCAAAGGCAAAGCGGAAGGCGGAAAAAATATAGGGCAGCAATTGCGGCAGAAGGACTTTGCGTATCAGCAGCGGTTTTGACGCCTTGAAGGTGACGGCCATGTCGATCAGCGACTTGTCCATCGCCTGGGCGCCTTCGAACATGTTGACCGTGACATAGGGGGTGACCACGACCACGACGGCAACGAGGCCACCCACCTCGCTGAACCCGAACCATAGGACCGCGAGAAAGACCACCAACAGGGTCGGCATTGTCAGCATCAGCGGGATCACCGCCAACAATGAGCGCTCGCACACCCGATTGAGCCCCATCGCCAGGCCCAGCCCGGTCCCGGCCAGCATGGCGGCAAAAAAGGCGACAAAGATCCGGGCCAGGGTGATCCCGATGTTAAAATAAGCCGACCGGCCTACGGGTCCCGGTGTTTTGAGATCCTTGATGATGGCGTGGAAGATCGCCCCTGGTCCCGGCAGAACATCGGGAGCGTGCATCAGCCGGGACGCCGCCCACCACAAGAGGATCAGCAGCAGGATCGACCCCGCCCGCAGACCAAAGCGTTCGAGGCGGGAGGCCATCTATCCCGTCGCCTCCAGGACGCTGAAAAAATCGCGCAGCAGGCCCTTTTCCAAGTCGAAGAGCCGCTCGTCCTCGGGCTGGCGCGGCCGCGGAATGTCGATCGGCACATGTTTGAAGATGCGCGCCGGTCTTGTCCTCATCATATAGATGTGGTCGGACAGAAAAACCGCTTCCGACAGGTCGTGGGTGACGAACAGGATTGTCGGCCCGGCGCGCTGCAGGATCCCGGCGAGATCAAGCCGCATCTTGCGCGCGGTGATGGCATCGAGATGACTGAAGGGCTCGTCCATCAGCAGAATGTCGGGTTCGATCGCCAGCGCGCGGGCGATCGCCACCCGCTGCTGCATCCCGCCCGACAGGTTCAGGGGATAGTTCCGCTCCTGCCCAGCGAGGCCGACCATGTCCAGGTATCGGGCGATCCGCTCTCTCCAGAACTGGCGCGGGATCTTTTGCGCGTCGAGGACAAATTCGATGTTCTGGCGCACGCTCAACCAGTTGAGCAATCTCGGACTCTGGAACACATAGCCGATGCGCGGCGCCGCCCGCCCGGCCGGTGCGGCAATTATGACCGAGCCGCTGTCATACGGCTCGATCCCGGCGATGATGTTGAGGAGGGTCGATTTCCCGCAACCCGAGGGGCCGACGATGGTGGCAAACTGACCCCCCTCGACGTTGAGCGTAATCGCGTCGAGAACGGTCACCGCGTACCCGCCGCCGGGTCCGGAAAACCGCTTTGTCAGATTGGCGACCGCGATGGCCGGGGGGGCTGCCGTTTCCGGCTGCGCCGCCGGCCCGAGAACATCCTGTGCCGGCGCTTCAGGTGGCAAATTGATGCCTCCAGGCAAAGGCGCGCCGTGCCCACCAGCGAAAGCCCAGGACATCGATCAGCACCATGATGATCATAAAGCTGACGCCCCAGGCGAGCATCATGTCGACCCGCGTGTCCTGAAACCAGTAGATCAGCTTTTGCCCGACGCCGCTTCCCACCCCAAAAGCCTCGGCCACGAGAGCGATCTTCCACGACAGCGACAGCGCGATCCGCAACGAGGAAAATATGTAGGGCATCAGTTGGGGGATCAGCACCTTGCGCAGCATCAGCGCGCGGTCGGCTTTATAGACCTTTGCCATTTCGAGCAAATCTTTTTCGACCGCCTTGGTGCCCTCCCAGATGTTCAATACGACAAAGGGCAATACAATAAGAACGATGGTCAGGATCGGAGCAACCTGCGACAATCCGAACCACAGGACCGATAGAAACGCCCAGCACACCGCCGGGATTGTCAACAACACCATGATCCAGCTGTCGAGAAAGATCTCGACCGCATGGTTGCGCCCCATCAACAGACCGGCCGCCGTCCCGACAAGCATCGCAATGGCAAACCCTTCAAAGATCCGGGACAGGGTCACGCCGACCACGGCATAGGAGGCGGGATCGCCGTAGATCGCGATCATCCGCTCCACCAGCACCCCCGGTCCGGGAAAATAAACCGGCAAAAAGAACAAAGAGATGATTTGCCAAACCCCAATGCCGACCGCAAAGACGATCGCACCGGGCAACGCTCGGATAAGGGTCGGTTTTATCCGCATCTCTCTTTGTGCTCAATTGCCGAGAAGCAAGGCGTGCTGTTGTTCGGAAGGCACCTTTTCCAGTACGCCGTGGCGCTGCGCCATTTTCAGAAACTGCCACTCGGCATCGGCGCTTTTGCGGTTCCAATGCGTCAGGAATATCTTTTTTTCTCCCAACAATTCCTTGTATGTCTTGATCTCTGCCGGATCGGTCACCCCCGCGAGGGCCCCGTATTTCTTGACGGCAGCGTCAAAATTTTCGGGTTTCCGCAACCAGCGAAACGAGTCCTCGACCGCGGCTGCGAAATTTCTGGCCCGCTCGGGGTCCTGCTTGACCCAGCTTGTCCAGGCGACGAGCGGCGCCGACCACACGACCGGATAGCCGGTCTTCTGCCGCCAATAATCGTTGGGGGAAAAGATCGAGCGGAATTTGTCCGGTTGCGAGAGCGCCCTGATCGTGTAGGAACTGATGTTGATCATGGCGTCGAGGCTGCCGTCTTCGAGCAGCTTGAACAGAGCCGGGGCCGCCAGTTGCACCAGTTTTGTGTCCTTCTGGACATCAAAGCCGGTGGCATCGAGAATGGCCGCCCGTGCCCCCTTGAAGGCGCCGGCGCCGGTGGAGAAGGTGCCAAACCGTTTGCCGCGCAGATCGGTGACCGTCTTGAAGGGCGAGTTTTTGCGGACAAAGACGTTCTGGATCACCGTCAGTCCGCCGCCGATGATCGCCCAATCGTACCCTTGATTCATCTTTTCGATGGCGTCGATGCCGGAATAAGTCGTCGCCATGCATTGCTTGGCGGGCAGGGCGGCGAGAAACCCGGCAAACGGGCGCACATCGACCTGGAGATCGATGCCGTGCTTGCGGAAGATTCCGGCGTCCCTGCCGCCCAGATAGCTCAGCACAAACACGCTGTTGCGCGGAATGACGATCTTGACGGTGTCGAGGGCGTGCGCCGTCCCGGGGGCGCCAAGGGCGGCGGTGATCAGCAAGCCGATGGAGGCCAGCAGGATTTTCGGTTTCAGGTGTTCCTCCCGGTTCCGGCCCTTTGGGCTGTTCCGCACGCGAGGGAAGGCCGGAAATGCCGCAGCTTCGCGCGTGCGCCGCCTAGCACGCGCGCCGCGGGCGGGTCAAGCCGGGCTTGGCCGGCCGGCGTCAGGCTTCGATCAGATCGAGCCGTCGTTCGATGCGCTCAATGCGCCGGTCCATGTTGTCAAGGCGCAGCTGCGTCGCGGCATAATCGACCTCGATCGCCGCGAGATCGCGCTGATATGCTGATAATAGGACGGGAGCTCTCATTCCGGCGGTTTGAGCTTGAACGGACGGCCACCGAATTCCCCATTTAATATTTTGAGACATTTGAGACAAGTAACAGCCGAGGTATCATCTGTCTTCTCGGTGTAGCTTGGGTGGTCCTTATGGTCACATACGACACCGCCGTTGGGGTGGATGCAGTGTATTTTCTTCTTCTGTTGACTTGACATTCACATTTCCTCCAAGGGCAACATACTGAGATGTCCAAAGGTACATAACTTCTCGGGAGAATGGAGGAAAAGTGGGGCGAGTGATGGGATTCGAACCCACGACATCCAGATCCACAGTCTGGCGCTCTAACCAGCTGAGCTACACCCGCCGTCCCGGCTGGAGGTAGCGGTTCGCGGGCGGGTCGTCAAGGCCGGCGGGCGGGGGTGGCGCGTCATTCCGGATTTCGGGCAGGATTTCAATTTCCGCCCCGAAGCGAGCTATCTCTTCAAGATCTTCCGAAAATAAACAACCCTTTCGGTTTCCGAAAATCCCCATGCGCGATGAGCGTCTTGGGACGGACGGTTATCAATCTGGGTGTCTGACCCAAGCTCTCGAAATCCCTGCGGGACGAGGAGCGCTTCGGCGTGTGCAATCAGCGCAGCGCCGATCCCTCGCCGCCTGAATTCCGGCTTCACCCAAATCCCTTCAAGGAACGCAACAGGCCGAGTGTCGCAACCGTTGGCATATTTCCGGATCGCCACTTCTGCAAAGCCGGTAATCTCGCCATCCAGCGTTTCTGCAATAAATCCCCAATTCTCATCACTATTGAGCAGTTCGCTGATCGCTTCGGCGTGCGCTTGCGGCGTCTCGTCAGGCCATAAGGCGGTTCGCATCTCGGCCCAGGCTGCGCGGTCGCGGGCGTCCATTTCCCTGATGGCGACGGGCATGGGACAATCCTAGCATGTTTGGCAGGTATCGTGTCGGATCGGGCAGCGGCGGGGACCCGATGCGCCGGCCCATCGCGGCCATTCGCCCCGAGACGGCACCCCTCGGCCGGGGCTTTCCGCCGCCGCCGCGGCTTGCTACACCAAAGGAATGACGATTGCATCCGCAGGGTGGCGGCGCCGAGCCGTGCTGACGCCGCGGCAGATGGGTGAGGCCGACCGGCTGACGATCGCCGGCGGGGTGGCCGGTTTTGCCTTGATGGAGGCGGCGGGTCGGGCCGTCGCCGACGCGATCTCGCGGCGCTGGCCGCCGCGCCCGCTGACCGCCCTCTGCGGGCCGGGAAACAATGGCGGCGACGGCTTTGTCGCGGCCCGCGTCCTCGCCGAGCGCGGCTGGCCGGTGCGCCT
>JBOHMF010000319.1:0-5469 GCA_050730055.1 Allostellaceae bacterium | reverse complement strand
GGCCGGGCCATCCACTTCTAGCCCATGGATTCCGCCAGCGCGCCCCTGCCTCTGCGCCATCCGGAAAAGGCCGGAAAACCGGACAATCCGGTGGCGCGGAAACCGCCCTGGATTCGGGTCAAGGCGCCCACATCGCCGGAATACCACGAGACCCGCCGGCTGATGCGCGCGCTCAAGCTCAACACCGTGTGCGAGGAAGCCGCCTGCCCCAATATCGGCGAGTGCTGGAAACAGAAGCACGCGACGGTGATGATCCTCGGCAGCGTGTGCACCCGCGCCTGCACCTTTTGCAATGTCGCGACCGGTCGGCCCGACCGTCTCGATCCGCACGAGCCGGCGCGGGTCGGCGAGGCGGTGGCGGGGCTGGGATTGGCGCATGTCGTCGTCACCTCGGTCGATCGCGACGATCTTTCTGACGGCGGAGCCGGGCAGTTCGCGGCGACGATCCGCGCGATCCGCGCCCGCTCGCCGGCGACGACGATCGAGGTCCTGACCCCTGATTTTCTGCACAAGGACGGGGCCCTTGAAACCGTGCTCGCCGCCCGGCCCGACGTGCTCAATCACAATCTCGAAACCGTGCCGCGGCTTTATGGGGAAGTGCGGCCGGGAGCGCGCTATTTCCACTCGTTGCGCCTCCTCGATGAGGCCAAGCGGCTTGATCCGCTGGTCTTTACCAAGTCCGGGATCATGCTCGGCCTCGGCGAGGGGCGCGAGGAAGTCTTGCAGGTGATGGACGATCTGCGTGCCGCCGCGGTCGATTTTCTGACCATCGGACAGTACTTGCAGCCGACGCCAAAGCACCATCCGGTTGTGCGCTTTGTCCCGCCCGAGGAGTTTGCCGGCTACAAGAGCTTTGCCTTGGGCAAGGGGTTTCTGCTGGTCGCGGCCTCGCCCTTGACCCGCTCGTCCTATCATGCGGGCGAGGATTTCGCGCGCCTCAAGGCGGCGCGCGCCGCCGCGTCCCGGACCGCGCAGCAGACCCCGCCATAATGCCGACCCACAGCGAAGAACGGGTGCTGCCCTACACGGCCGAGCAATTGTTCGCGCTCGTCGCTGATGTCGAGCGCTATCCCGAATTTCTGCCCTGGTGCCTTGGCGCGCATGTCTACGAGCGCCGCCCCGACCGCATCGTCGCCGAACTCTCGATCGGCTTTCGCCTGTTTCGCGAGCGCTTCATCTCGCGCGTCGCCCTCGATCCGCCGCGCCGCATCGATGTGACCTACGAGAAGGGGCCGTTCGCCTATCTTAACAACCACTGGATCTTCACGCCGATCGCGGGCGGTTGCCGGATCGATTTTTTTGTCGATTTCGAATTCCGCTCGCGCATGTTGCAAAAGGTCATGGGGGTGGTGTTTGGCGAGGCGGTGCGCCGCATGGTCGGCGCCTTCGAGAAGCGCGCCCGCGATCTCTACGGCGCCCCGCCGCGGCGCAAGCCCGCCGTGGGCAAGCCGGTGGCGTAAGCCGAACGCACGCGCGGCTTTCCGCCCGGCCCGAAAATTTGTAGGGTCCTCCGCCATTATTGAGCGGCACGCTCGTGCCGGAAACGCGGCCGCGACCCCGGCGCACCAAAGAGGGAGGAGGACGCACCATGACCATGACACGCAAACGTTTTCTCGGCGGAATGCTGGGCGCGGCGGCGGGCGGCGCTCTGGCGCGGCCGGCCAGGGCGGCGACGCGGGTGATCAAGATTTCGCACCAGTTTCCTGCCAATATCGATTTTCGCGACGTGCTCGCCCGCAAGTTCGCCGCCGATGTCGAAAAGCAGACAAACGGGGCGCTCAGCTTTCAGATCTACCCCGGCGCCTCGCTCTTTAAGCCGAACCAGCAGTTTGACGCGATGGCCAACGGGGCGCTCGATATGTCGGTCTATCCCTTGGCCTATTCCGGGGGCAAATTGCCGGCGACCAATCTGACCCTGATGCCGGCACTGATCGAAAGCTATCAGCAGGGCTACGGCTGGGAAAACGCCGCCATCGGCAAGTGGCTGGTCAAATATCTTGACGACCACGGCGTCGTCCTGGTGACCTGGATCTGGCAGGGCGGCGGGGTCGCCTCGCGCGACAAGCCGATCCTGGTGCCGGCCGATGTCAAGGGGTTGAAGACGCGCGGCGCCGGCAAGATGATCGAACTGATGTTGCAGGCGGCGGGCGGCTCGATCTCGACCTTCCCCTCGACCGAGACCTACAACGCGATGCATTCGGGCGTCGTCGATGCGCTGTGGACCTCAAGCGCCTCGCTGATGAGCTTCCGCTTGCAGGAGGTGGCGAAGGACGTGACCACCGCGCGCAAATACACCTTCTGGTACATGTTTGAGCCGCTGTTGATGTCAAAGGACACCTTCAGTCAGCTCACCCC
This sequence comes from Allostellaceae bacterium, assembly GCA_050730055.1. Taxonomy (GTDB): domain Bacteria; phylum Pseudomonadota; class Alphaproteobacteria; order ATCC43930; family CGMCC-115725; genus AP-15. Next base: position 3,114 of record JBOHMF010000319.1, on the reverse strand, counting down.
GGCGCAGCAGAAGATCGTGCTCGAAGCCGGTCATTCACTGCAAAATTACGCGCTCGCCGCGTGCAAGGCGGACGATGCCAAGGTCGCCACCGTGTTCGCCAAGGCCGGCGACCACGTCTATGACATGGACAAGGCGCAGTTTGAGGAGTGGAAAAAGCTCGCCGAACAGAGCGCATGGAAGGACTTTGCCGATCACGTCGAGAACGGGAAGAAGCTGCTCGACATGGCAACAGCGGTGGCATGAGCGCGGGGCGCTGGCGGCGCGCGTGGCGCGGGTTCAGCCGGGCGATCAAGGCGCTCAACTTTGTCACTGGCCTTGTCGCCGGCTTTCTGATCGTGGCCTCGTGCATCATCATCACCAATGAAGTGATCTGGCGCTACTACCTGCACCGCCCGCACACCTGGAACCTCGAAGTCAATATTTTCCTGCTGATCGGGGCGACGTTTCTTGCCGCCAACTACGCGCAGATGAAGCGCGCCCATGTCGGCACCGAGGTCTTGCAGACCTTGATGCCGGCGCGCTGGAACCGGCGGCGCATCCTCGCCGGCGACATCCTCTCGGCGCTGTTGTGCGCGTTCGCCGCCGCGATGGTGCTGCGCTACGACTGGCAGGCGTGGAGCCTCGGCTGGACCACCGATTCGACCTGGGCGCCGCCGTTGTGGGTCCCCTATACGCTGATCGGGGCCGGGCTGGTGCTGATCTCGCTCGAATACTTTGTCCAGATTGCCGAAGAGATCGCCAGGGAGATCGCCGGCGGCGGAAAGGGCGGGGCCGGTGAGTCCGGGTGAACTCGGTATCCTCTTTGTCGTCGCCTCGCTGATCCTGCTCTTGTCGGGGATGCCGGTGGCGTTTGCGCTGGGCAGCGTCTCGGTCCTCTTTATGCTGATCTTTATGCCCTTGTCCAATCTCGGCCAACTGGCCGAGACGCTCTATCAGGGCATGGACAATTTCACGCTATTGGCGATCCCGCTGTTTATGCTGATGGGGATTGCGGTCGGGCGGACGCGGGCCGCGGCAGACCTTTACGAATCGGTCTATCGCTGGACCCACCGGCTGCCGGGCGGTCTCGGGGTCGCCAATGTCATCGGCTGCGCGATCTTTGCCGCGATGTGCGGATCGAGCACGGCGACCTCGGCGGCGATTGGCGCGATGGGTGTTCCCGAGATGCGCCAGCGCGGCTATCCAGCAGGCTTTGCCGGGGCGCTGGTCGCTTCCGGGGGCACGCTCGGCATCCTGTTCCCACCCTCGGTCACATTGATCCTTTACGGCATTGTCGCCGAACAGTCGATCGGCCGGCTTTTTCTTGCCGGCATCGTCCCCGGCCTCCTATTGATGTCCTTGTTCGCGGCGTGGGTGATCATCCGCTCCCATTACCGCGACCGCGGCACGCGCCGGCGCGGTGCACCGCGGGCGGCGGTGCGCGGTGGCAGTGCTGGCGCCGCGGCGGTGGCCTTTCAGACGGTGGGCGAGGCGGCGATCGCGGTCGAGCATTTCACCTGGCGCGAGCGCGTCGAATCGCTGCCGCGGCTCGTGCCGTTTTTCAGCATCATCGCCGTGGTCATGCTGGCGCTCTATGGCGGCTATGCGACACCCTCGGAAGTCTCCGGCGTCGGCGCCTTTGCCACCCTGATCATGGTGGCGATCGTCTATCGCTGCTACCGCTGGCGCGACATTCAGAACATCGTTCTCGGCACTGCCGAATACGCCTCGATGATCATGATGATCATCGCGATGGCGTTCGTCTTCAGCTATGTGATGAGCTACCTCTACATCACCCAGAGCACGACAGAGTGGCTGGTCGGCCTCCACATGTCGAGATGGGAGTTTCTGTTCTGGATCGATGTCCTCGTCATCCTGATGGGCTTTTTTCTGCCGCCGGTGGCGATCGTTTTGATGATCACGCCGGTCATCATGCCCGGACTGCTTGCGCACGGTTTCAACCCGGTGTGGTTTGGCGTCAACATGAGCCTCGTCATGGAGACCGGCCTCATTCATCCGCCGGTCGGTCTCAACCTCTTTGTCATCCAGGGCATCGCCCCGGATATCGGCCTGAAGGACCTGATCCTCGCGGTGCTGCCGTTTCTCGTCATTATCCTCGGCTTTATCGTCGTGCTTTCCGCGTTTCCGCAGATCGCGCTGGCGCTGACCCATGTGTTTTTCCGCTCCTGAGGCGCGGCGGGCGCGGACGCCGCCTCTCAGGGCTGGCCGAACCGGCGGATTATTCCGCCGCCAGCGCCCTCTGCTCCTCGGCGATCAGCCGCAGGACGGTGCGGCGCATGTGCATGCGGGCGGCGTCCGAGGCGATATCGACGAGGCCGGCTTCGCCAAACTCGGAAAGCCGGGCCTGCTGCGCCTCGACCATGACCCGGTCCTCGATAAAGGTCGGGGCGATCTCCTGAAAGAGCTGCTCGGTCGCCTCGGGTTCGTTCTGGCGATAGCCGTTTGCCGCCGACCAGAAGTAGAAGCAACTGGTCTCGGTCTCCGGCGTCAGACCGTGGAAGAGGCGGAACTGGAAGCGGAAATCGCGTTGCGGATCGGCATGGGCGGTGCCGGCGTCGGTCGCGCCGGTCCATTGCAGGATGGCGCAGGGCACGACAAACTCGAATTCCTGGCACCGATCGACACGGCCCTTGAACCCCGCCGCCCGGACATAGCTCGGCGGCGGCAGCGAATTGCGCAGCCAGCGGGTGAATTTGAGACCCTGGGGCGTGCGTACCGTCTTCATCTCGGCCTCGACATGGGCGTTCGGATTGCCGCCGACGGTGCGGGCGTGCAGGTAGCCGAGATGCGTCAGGTCCATCAGATTGTCGACCATCAGCATGTAATTGCCCTTGATCGGATAGACGTCGTGCTTGTTGGGCCAGGCGGCGGCATCGTTGTGAAAGGGAAAATCGACGATTCTGTTCGGATCGGCCCGCGCCGGGTCGCCGGTCCACACCCACACCAACTGGTCCTTTTCGCAGACCGGGTAGGCGCGCACGCAGGCGTCCGCCGGGATCAGGGTCTGCCCCGGGATGGCGACGCAGCGGCCCGACCCGTTAAAGACGAGGCCGTGATAGCCGCACTGGAGGCCCTCGGCGACGATGCCGCCGAGCGACAGCGGCGCCGAGCGG
>JBOHMF010000318.1:0-5482 GCA_050730055.1 Allostellaceae bacterium | reverse complement strand
GAGCAGGACAAGCTCTACTGGACCGATGAGCGCGTGGTGGACGGCACCAACCCGATCACCATGGGCGGCAAGAACAGCGGCAAGGCAGTGGGCGGCAGCACGGTCCACTTCGCCATGGTATCGTTGCGCTTTCGTCCCGAATGGTTCAAGTCGCGCAGCGCCCTCGGCTACGGCGCCGACTGGCCGCTCGATTGGCGGGAGATGTGGGATTACTACACAAAGGCCGAGAAGGCGCTGAGCATTTCCGGGCCGTTGAGTTATCCCTGGGGACCGAAACGCCCGCGCTACCCCTATCGCGCCCACGAGCTGAACGGCGCGGCCGAGTTGCTGGCCCGTGGAGCCGAGGCGATGGGCCTGAAATGGACGGCCACGCCGCTCGCCACCGTGTCGGCCCCGCACGGCCGATCGCCGCCTTGCGTCTATCGCGGCTTCTGCCGCTTCGGCTGCTCCACCAACGCCAAGCAGAGCCAGCTGGTGACCTTCATCCCATGGGCGTTGCGGGCGGGAGCGGAAATCCGCGACCTGGCGATGGTCGGCCGCATCGAGATGGGTCCGAATGGCCGCGCGACGGGCGTGCATTATCACCGCGAGGGGCGCTGGCGCTTTCAGAAGGCACGCAACGTCGTCGTCGCCGGCTACGCGATCGAAACGCCGCGGTTGCTGCTCGCCTCCGCCACGGACACATACCCGGAGGGCTTGGCTAACAGCTCCGGCTTGGTCGGCAAGAACCTGATGACGCAATCCAACCAGGCCGTGTTCGGCACGATGGCGCAGGAGGTGCGCTGGTACAAAGGCCCGCCCTCGCTCGCCATCACCGAGCACTGGAACTATGACGACCGCAAGGACTTCGCCGGCGGCTATTGCTGGATGGCGCAAGGACCGCTGCCGGTGGAATGGGTCACGATACAGACCACCTCTCGCGGGTTATGGGGCGAGGCCCTGCGCGACGAGATGGCGAAATACAACCATCAGGTCGGGTTGAAGATGGTGGGTGAGATGCTGCCGGATGAGCGCAACCGGGTGACGCTCGCCGATGACAAGGACCGCTACGGGCTGCGCGTCGCCCGCGTCACCTACAACTGGGGCGACAACGACAAGGCGCTGATCCAGCACGCTCTCGGCCAGATGCAGACCAGCCTGGAGGCGGTGGGTGCCAAGGGCATCTTCCGGCAGGAGGACGACACCAACCACCTGGCCGGCACGGCGCGCATGGGCAGCGCGGCGGCGACGAGCGTCGTCAGCGCGGATTGCCGCAGCTGGGACATCCCCAATCTGTGGGTCTGCGACGGTTCGGTCTTCCCGACGACCGGCGGCGTCAACCCGTCGCTGACGATCACCAGCATCGCGATGCGCACGGCGGACCGCATCCGGGCGCTGGCCGCGCGCGGGGAGCTATAGGTCCGTCATGGCGCCGACGAGCGACCATTACGACGTTATCGTCATCGGCAGCGGGCCCGGCGGCGCCTCGCTGGCGCACCGCTTGGCCGCCACCGGCAAGCGCATCCTGATGCTGGAGCGTGGCGACTACCTGCCGCGGTCGCGGAGCAACTGGGATTCCAAAACCGTCTTCGTCGATGCCGCCTACCAGGCGAAAGAGACGTGGTACGGCGGCGACGGCAGCACGTTTCATCCCGGATTGCACTATTATGTCGGCGGCAACTCCAAAGTCTATGGCGCCGCCCTGTTCCGCCTTCGTGAACGGGATTTTGGCGAGCTGCGCCACAAGGACGGGATCTCTCCGGCTTGGCCGCTGGGCTATGACGTGTTCGAACCGTATTATACCCAGGCCGAGGCGCTCTATCATGTGCACGGGCAGCGCGGAGAGGACCCGACCGAACCCTGGTCCAGCGCGCCCTACGCCTATCCTCCGGTCAAGCACGAACCGCGCATCCAGGAACTGAACGACATTCTGCGGCGCGAGGGTCTGCACCCGTTCCATCTGCCCTTGGGCATCAAGCTGGACCAGAACCCCGACGGCAGCGCCACCACTTACAGCCCCTGTATCCGGTGCGATGCCTTCGATGGCTTCCCCTGCGCGATCAATGCCAAGGCCGACGCCCAGGTGATCTGCGTTGACCCCGCCCGCGCGGCCTTCCCCAACTTCACATTGCTGACAAACGCCTATGTCACGCGCCTGGAGACGGATGCCGCCGGCCGCAGCGTCCGTCGCGTGCACGTGATCCGTGCCAACCGGTTCGAGCAGTACTCGGCCGACATCGTGGTGGCCGCCTGCGGCGCCTTGAGCTCTGCCCTGCTGCTGCTGCGCTCTCTGAGCGAGGCGCACCCCAAGGGGCTCGCCAATAGCTCGAACCAGGTCGGGCGCAACTACATCCGGCACAACATGTCCGTCGTGATGGCGCTGCTGAAGGAGCCGAACCACACGGTGTTCCAGAAGACGCTGGCCGTCAGCGACTTCTACTTCGGCGTGGATGATTGGGAGTATCCGCTGGGCTTGATCCAGATGTGCGCGACTTCGCACGGCGAGCAGATCCGCGGCGAGACCGTCCCCGGCTTTCTTTCCTGGCTGCCGGAGATGCCGTTCGAAAAGATGGCCGAACACTCCATCGATTTCTGGTTGCAAAGCGAAGATCTGCCGCGGCCGGAAAACCGCATCCGCTACGACGGCGACCGCGTGGTGCTGGACATCCATGAAGGCGACGAGGAGGCCGCCCGGCGGCTGCGGGCCAAGCTGAAGGGGGTGCTGGGACCCATGGGCGCGTGGCCGCACCTGATCGAGCATCGCCTCTATCTCGGCAAGGACATTCCGATCGGCGGCACTGCGCACCAGGCCGGCACCTGCCGCTTCGGCACCGATCCGGCTACCTCGGTGCTGGATCTCGACTGCAAGGCGCATGAATTGGACAATCTGTACATCGCGGATGCCAGCTTCTTCCCCTCGATCGGCGCCGTGAACCCGACACTGACGATCATCGCCAACGCGCTTCGCGTGGCCGACCGGATCAAGGAGAGGCTGGGCGCATGAAGCTCACTCGAGCCACCCTGTTCTTTTCGGCGGCAGCCTTGCTGCTGACTGCCGGCGCGGCGCGGCGCCGTCGATTCCAGGCACAGCGCATCCTGTGGGTCAGCCGCGTCGTGTCCGATCTCGGCCGTGCGGAGGCGTTCTATCGGGACGGACTCGGGTTCCGCGCGGTTGCGCGCGGACGCTCCGGCAAGGCGACGCTGGCGGCGCTCGGCCTGGGGGATGCTGACGCCGAGGAGGTCGTGATGCGGCTGGGCGCGCAGGACATCGCCCTGGTGCGCTTCGCCGCGCCGGGCCGGCCCTACCCGCGGGACAGCCGCAGCGACGATTTGTGGTTCCAGCATCTGGCGATCGTCGTGAACGACATGGACGCGGCCTACGCCCGCCTGTGCGCGCATCCCGGGTGGCGCCCGATCAGCGAGGGCGGGCCGCAACTCCTGCCGCCGTCGAATGGCGCCGTGCGGGCCTTCAAGTTCCGCGATCCGGACGGCCACCCGCTGGAGCTGATCTGGTTCCCGCCCGGCCACGGCCGCGCGCTTTGGCATCAGGGCGCGTCTGCCGCGCCATTCCTGGGCATAGACCACAGCGCGCTGTCCGTCGCTTCCACACGACGCAGCCTGCGCTTCTATCGCGCGCTGGGCTTGCGTGTCGGCGACCGATCGCTCAACCGCGGCCCCGCCCAGGCCCGACTGGACGGCCTGCCCGACGCGCGGGTGCGGGTCACCGGCCTGCGTCCGGCCTCGGCCACCGGGCCAGGGCTGGAGCTGCTCGGCTACCACCCGCCGGGCCGGTCGGCCCAGATGACCCGTCCAACCGACCTGGCGACCGATTGGATGACGCTCGCGGTCCGTCCGTCGCCCGGTGGCGCATCTTGCGCGGTACGGGACCCCGACGGCCATTTACTGGTCCTGGTGGATCAGGGAACACAGGGAACACCTGACGCGATGACGCTGATCAACGACTATACGCCGCTGCTGCTGCGCATCTGCCTGGTGGTGCTGTTCCCGTTCAGCGGCCTAGACAAGATCATCAACTGGGATTCGGCCATGAAGCAGGCCGGCAAGATTCCATTCAAGCGCGTCATGCTGGTGGCCTCCATCGTTGTCGAGGTCGTCACGCCAGTGTGCATCGTCACCGGAAGACACGACCGGTTTGCCGCCTTCACCCTCGGCGCGTTCTGCGTGATAACGGCGGTGCTGTTCCACCAGTTCTGGCGCTTTCCGGATTTCTGGCGGTTCAAGGAAGGCGAGGGCCTGCAGCACTTCTGGGAGTTCCTGAAGAATTTCGGGCTGGTTGGCGGCCTCGGCCTGATCGGGCTGGCACCAAGGACACTGCCGGTCAGCGAGATCGTGCAGCACCCGCTCGCTTCCACCCATGTCGTCGGTCCTCAGGCCGGCAGCCCGGTCGCGCCGGCGCCCTGATCGGGCGCGGGAAGTTCGGAGAATTTCAGCCCAGAAGGCGATGGAGCAGCGGATGACTGACAACACGGGCCCGCAGCCGGAGATTCCTTATTGGCATCTGTGGGCTGACGCCGACGGCGTCAGTCACCAGACCCGATGCGCCCTGATCGAATTCGAGCTGAAGAGCGTCGGCGCCGCCGCCCCGCAATGGAACAACAAACAGAATCGATCCGAGGCGACGGTCGTCTACACCGTGCAGCCAGTGGGCTGGGTGGGCGACTGGCATGAGAATCCGGCGCCGCAATGGATCGTCGTGCTGTCCGGCCATTGGTGGATTGAATCGATGGACGGCACGCGCATCGAACAGGGTCCCGGCGAATTTTCCCTGGGTGAGGATCAGGGCTGTATCCCCACGGATGGACGCAAGGGCCATCGCTCCGGAACGATCGGCGAGGTGCCGGCCGTGCTGATGACGGTCCAGTTGCACGTCCCACCCATCCGCAAGCCCTGCCATTTGAAATAGATGGACGGGTTCGAGATCGCGGACCCGCGGTTCCGGGCCTATGTGTTGCCGAATGCGCCGCTGGTGAAGCTTGGCGAAGGCTTTGCCTGGCTGGAAGGTCCGGTCTGGTTCGCGGACCAGGATTGCCTGCTGGTCAGCGACCTTCCGAACGACCGGATCATGCGCTGGACCCCGGATGGGGGGATGTCGGTGTTTCGCAGACCGTCCGGCTTCGCCAACGGCCACACCCGCGACCGGCAGGGGCGGCTGATCGGCTGCTCGCATCAGCATCGCTGCATCACCCGCACCGAGCTGGACGGTCGCGTCACCGTGCTGGCCGACCGTTACGCCGGCAGGCGCCTGAACTCACCCAACGATGTGATCTGCCGGTCGGACGGCACGATCTGGTTCAGCGACCCGCATTACGGCATCAACACCGATTACGAAGGCGGCAAGCAGACGCCGGCGTCGATTATTGCGCGGCGATCTGGATGAGAAGGCAGCGACAATCAGGATGAGAATCCGGTGTCGCGGCGCCGGCATGATTGCCGCAACCTGAGTGTCGCGCAAGGGGATCGTCCGGGTTCAGAGTGACGCGCC
>JBOHMF010000317.1:0-5488 GCA_050730055.1 Allostellaceae bacterium | reverse complement strand
GGATCAGATCGGTCCTCGGCACCGCCGCCCGTCACGGCCTCGACGCTTACCAGGCCATCCGCCAAACCCTATGCGACCGTTCCATCCTCGATCCGGGTTGAGCAGTTACGCGAAACGCCTGATCTAAATTCATTCTCGTGAAATTGACATCGGCCTCGCATTCCCATCGATTTTGATGGCTAGCGTCCTCGGTGATAATGTCGCTGAGCGATGGCGCCAAATATGGCCAGGGTGTAGTTGTCAGTTTAAGAACGAGCCCGGTGGCAGCGGAATTGCTGCACGACATCGAATCTGTCGATATCGACACCAATCCAATCATTATGACATTAAGAGTAAGGACTCCTAAACCGAGCACTAGCCCGATCATTAAACCGATCGGCAATGCTTTCTTCATGCGTTCGATCGCAGACATTTCCGGATTCATTGCTGCTTTATACTGAGCAAAATACCATTGAAGAGCTTTCATTTTTTCCTCCTGAAAAAATACTATCAAAAATATAAATGGTGCGCTCCCGAAGGGGGTTCACCCTTTGTTAACTCTTCTTTGCTGAACCTATTTGTATATTTTTCTGCCTCATCGAGTTTTATTTGCTCCCATTCATCAGCTTTTGCGAACCGCATATTTTGTATGTTTTTAAGATCCATGGCTTTGATAAGCAAAGCTTCGAGATCGCCAATCACCTTGAAAGAATCTACTGGAATTTTCTGCGGAAATTTCTTTAAAATTCTGAACCCATTTTCATCTGTTCTTGTTAATAATGTCCTGAATCCGAACCAGCTAAACCGATCCCACTTGCCTTTATGGTCATCCTTTTGGTGCTGGTTAAGCCGTTTACCGAAGGTTTGTTTGCGGGTTAGACCCACGTAATGCGCGCCAAGATTGCCGTATAGGATGTAGATTCCTATCTGATCTCTGAAATCTGCAATTTGCAGGCCCGGTCGTCTGATCCCTTTTCGGCCTAGCAACCGAAATTTCTTTCCGTTTCCCTGTCCTGGATTCCACTCGATCTCATCGACGCGCCAGAACAGGCCGTATGACCGAATGATCATAAAATCCCCTTACGAAGACCCCGGCTGTGACAGCTCGATCTCCTGATTTTAGCTGGAAGTTGTTAGCTTAAGGTTAGAGGCGCGTAGCACGACTAGACAACTATAAGACGCCACACCTTCCGGCGCGCCCTGCTTTGCCGGACCCTCGAAATAGCGGTAAGACGCGCCGCATTCCGCGCCCGGATTCGGCGCCCTGAGGAGGCACCCGCATGGCACGCAGCAAGATCGCGCTGATCGGCGCTGGGCAGAAACGCGCGCTCCTCGACCTGCTCGACGGGTTGGCCCCGAGCTGGGGCGATGACTGGTGGTTTGCCGCGCATCACGGGATGGCGCTGTCGGAGAACGGACAGCGCGCGGCCGCCCGCGCCAGGATCGAGCGATCCCTCGCGCAAAACCCCAAAAATCCCTGGGCCGCGCACGCTCGCGCGCACCTCTGTTATGAGGAGGGCGATGCCGAAGCGGGGCGTGCCTTTCTCGCGTCCTGGCTCCCCGCCTACCCGCGCGGCGGTCTGCTCTACAGCCATCTGGGCTGGCATCTCGCCATCGCTCACATTGAGGCGGGTGACGCCGCGGCCGCCTTGCAGAGTTTCCAGGAAGCCGTCGCGCTCGCCGTCCACAGCGGGCCGCTGCGCGGTAAGGTGACCGATGCGGTCTCGTTTTTGTGGCGCTGGGAACTTGCCGGACACCCGCGCGACGCCGACGCATGGCGCGCGATGCGCGAGTTTGCCAGCGGCACCTTTCCGCACGCCGGCGTCGCTTTTACCGACATGCACCTCGCGCTCGCCGAGATCGTGGCCGGCAATGACGCAGCGCGGGCGGCGCGCGCCCGCGAGATCGACGATCTCGCGCGCCAGGGCCGTTATCCCTCCGGTCCCTGTGTTCCGGCGGTCTCGCGTGCGTTTGCCGCGTTTGAACGGCGCGATTTCGCCGCCGCGATCGACGCGCTGGAGCCGATTTCCGGCGAACTCGAACGCCTCAGCGGCAGCCGCGCGCAACTCGACCTCGTGGAGTTTACGCTGCTTGGGGCCTATGTCGGCGCAGACCGCCGGGACGCGGCGCGCCGGATGCTGACGCAGCGCCGGCGCGGCGGCGCGCGACTTCCCATTGCCGGGCTCGCGGTCAATTGAGGAACCATACGAATGCGCTACGGTTTTTATCTCCCCACCCGCGGCCCGACCGCGACGCGCGAGGGCATCCTCGCTCTCGCCCGCGAAGGCGAGCGGCTGGGTCTCCATTCGGCGATGATCGCGGACCACATCGTCCTCCCGGTCGAGAGCCAATCGACCTACCCCTACACGGTGGACGGCCGGCACCCGAGCGCCGGCGATGCGCTGGAGACATTCTCGATCCTCGGGGTGGTGGCCGGAGCCACCGAGCGGTTGCGGCTGGTCACCTCCGTTCTGGTGCTGCCCTACCGCAACCCGGTGCTGACGGCAAAGATGGTCGCCTCGCTCGATGTCCTGTCCGGCGGCCGGCTCACCCTGGGCGTCGGCGCCGGCTGGCTCAAGGAAGAATTCGAGGCGCTCGACAGCCCCCCGTTCGAGGCGCGCGGCGCGGCGACCGACGAGTGGATCGCGATCTTCAAGCAGCTCTGGTCGCAGTCGCCGGCCAGCTTTGAGGGCCGCTTCTACCGCTACGCCGATATCCGCTGCGAACCCTTGCCGGTGCAGAAGCCGCACCCGCCGATCTGGGTCGGCGGGCATTCCCGCGCGGCGCTGCGGCGCACGGCCCGGCATGGCGACGGCTGGCACCCGGTCGGCGCCGTCGCCGCCTCGCCGTTGCCGCCGCACGAGATGCGTGCCCATCTCGACACCTTGAAGCGGCTGACCGAGGCCGAAGGGCGCGATTTCGCGGCGTTGACGATCTCCTACAAGGCGCCGCTCTACGACACCGGCATCCCCGCGCCGGACGGCTCGCGCCGAGCCTTTTCCGGCACAGCGGAGGAGATCGCCGGCGACATCCGGACATTCGCCAGGATCGGCGTGCACGAACTGGTCTTTGATTGCCGCGGGCGGTCGATTGCGGAGAGCATCGAGCGCCTGCAATGGTTTGCCGCGCAGGTCATCCCGCTGGTGGGCGGCTGAAAGCCGATCGCCAGCATTGCATTTCGCCCTGACCGCGTGGGTCTGGCGAAACGCGGATACTTCTGAAGTGTGGTCAACGCGCGGCGCCCCTGGCGCCACGCCGGTTTGAACGCTTATCGACTTTTGCGCAGCCCGATCACTGCGCCGCCCCCCGCACAGGAGTCCGAGCGCGGTTGACATCCCCTGCCGCGGCCGATACCAAAGGTTCCCATAGGCAAGAAAAAGCTTCACGACACGACTGGGAGGAGCGGCGCGCTTGGCATCCCTCTTGGAAGTCAAGAATTTGCACACCGAGTTCCGCACCGGGGCCGGCGTCGTGCGCGCGGTCGACGGCGTCTCCTATCGGGTCGAGCGGGGCGAGACCGTCGCGGTTGTCGGCGAGAGCGGATCGGGGAAAAGCGTCAACGCCCTGTCGATCCTGCGGCTGATCCCGGATCCGCCCGGCCGCATCACCGCCGGCGAGGTGCTGTTTGAGGGGCGCGATCTGTTGAGGCTGCCCGAGGCAGCCTTGCGCAAGGTCCGCGGCGGCGATATCGGCATGGTGTTCCAGGAGCCGATGACGTCGCTGAACCCGGTCCTGACGATCGGTCGCCAGATCACCGAGACGCTCGAACAGCATCGCGGGATGGATCGGGGCGCGGCGCAAAAACGGGCGATCGAGCTGCTCGAACTGGTCGGCATCGCCGCCCCGGCGCACCGCCTGAAACAATATCCCCATCAGCTTTCGGGCGGCATGCGCCAGCGCATCATGATTGCCATCGCGCTGGCTTGCGAACCCAAGCTGATCATTGCCGATGAGCCGACGACCGCGCTTGATGTCACGATCCAGGCGCAAATCCTCGAACTGATGCAGGAGCTGACGCGCCGGCTCAACGTCGCCCTGATCCTCATTACCCACAACCTCGGCGTCGTCGCGCGCTACGCTCAGCGCGTCAACGTCATGTATGCCGGACGGATCGTCGAGAGCGGCCGCGCGGCGGAGATCTATCACAACCCGCGCCACCCCTACACGATGGCGCTGTTGCGTTCGGTCCCGCGGCTCGACCGCCCGCGCCAGGCGCGTCTCGACCCGGTCGATGGCCAGCCGCCCGATCTGGCCCGGCTCGATGACGGCTGCTCCTTCCGCGCGCGCTGCCGCTTTGCGCTCGAATCCTGCGCCCGCGCCCGCCCGCCGCTCGCCCCGGTCGGAGAACCGAGCCATCTCTCTGCATGCTTTCGCAGCAGCGAGGTCGGCGTTTCGGTAGCGAGCGTCGCATGACCGCCGGTGCGCAGCCATTGATCGAGGTTCGGGGACTGCGGATGCACTTCCCGGTCACCGAGGGGGTTCTGCTCGGCCGCCGGGTTGGCGAGGTCAAAGCGGTCGGCGGCGTCGATTTTTCGATCCGCCGCGGCGAGACCCTGGGTCTCGTCGGCGAGAGCGGGTGCGGCAAAACCACCGTCGGCCGCTGCATCCTGCGCCTCGAGCGGCCGACCGCCGGCCAGATCCTCTATGACGGGATCGATCTCGCCAGGCTCGGACGCAAGGCTTTGCTGCATCTGCGGCGCCGCATTCAGGTCATCTTTCAGGACCCCTACAGCTCGCTGAACCCGCGCATGAAGGTCGGCGCGATCATCGCCGAGCCGATGAAGGTGCACGGCATCGGCGCCGGCACCAGAGAGCGGACGGCCCGCGTGCGCGAGCTGTTGGCGGTCTGCGGCCTCAATCCCGCCTTTGCCGACCGCTATCCGCACGAGATGTCGGGTGGCCAGCGCCAGCGTGTCGGCATCGCCCGCGCGCTCGCGCTCGAACCCGAATTCATCATCTGCGACGAAGCGGTGTCCGCTCTCGACGTGTCGATCCAGGCGCAGATCGTCAACCTCCTGGAAGACCTGCGCGAGCGCCTGGGCCTCACCTATCTGTTCATCGCCCACGATCTGTCGGTCGTGCGGCATATCTGCCAGCGGGTGGCGGTCATGTATCTCGGCCGCATTGTCGAGCTGGCCGCGTGCGACGAACTCTTTGAGCATCCGCTCCATCCCTATACGGAAGCGCTGCTGGCGGCGGTCCCGATCCCGGACCCGATCGTCGAGGCGACCCGCGTGTTCCGCCCGGTGAAAGGCGAGGTGCCGAGTCCGATCAATCCGCCCTCGGGTTGCACCTTTCATCCGCGCTGCACGCTCGCGGTCGGTCCGTGCCAGCGCACCCGCCCGGAATTGCGCGAATTGCGGCCCGGTCATTGGGTCGCGTGCAGCGAAGTCACCTGACTGACGGCGCTGCGATAACGAGAGAACAAGGGAGGAAGACATGCCACGGGGATCAAAAGCCGCATTGATGGCAGTCGGCGCTCTGCTCGGCCTGGCCGGCGGTGTTGGTG
>JBOHMF010000316.1:0-5501 GCA_050730055.1 Allostellaceae bacterium | reverse complement strand
GCGCAGCGGATCATGCGCGTCGAGCAGGTAGCGGTCCTCGATAAACATCAGGCTGTTGGCGACGAGCGGCGGGATCTCGCCAAAATCGGCATAGACGCGCCGCGGATAGCTCGCCGCAAACAGCGGAACGCCGTGGCGGTCGAACAACTGCAATCCGGCGCGCGTTTTCTGATCGTAAAGGGTATAGCCGCCATTGGCGACAAACCAGTCGAGCCAGGGCGACCAGAGGGCCTGGCGCACGATCTGAAACTGATGGGCCTTCAGGGATTGGATGATGGCCGGAAGCTCGGCGTAACCGAGCCGCACGTCATAGGGTCCGGGCTGCGGAAAGCGGATCGAAGGGCTGGGACCGGGAGCGACCCAATACTTGATGTGCTGATCGAACCAGGTGAACACGTGCGATTGCAGATACGAGGTGCGCGCCTCGGTGGCCACGCCCCAGCCGAGCAAGGCCAGGACCGCCAGCAGCGCCAGCCAGCGCAAGGCGCGGGCGAGGCGTTTCAGAATTCGATGCCCGTGGCTCGGTTCTCCGCCAACTCTGCGGCCGCCGTGGAGGAGTTTCCCCCAAACCGCCTCGACCATGACTGTCCCCGTATTCCTCTAGCTGGCCACAGACCAACGCTCAAAGCGCTCTGGAAATCCTTTGCGCCCGTGACGATGGAAGGACGGCGTTTTTTGCATGGAGAGATGCGCCGGTCCGCCCAAAGGGAAACCATCGGCGAGAGATGGGCAGGCGGGCGGATGCCGTCCAGATACCGTGACCCTGCTCTGCGAGGCGACGCTTGTCATGGCAGCCTCATCAAGGAGTTAAATTCTGGCGATTTTCGGGTGATCGCGCATCAGGCAAATTGATGACGACTTTCTATTTATTTTTGGTAGATAGAGGCGCGTGATTCCGCCGCGCTTTCGCGCTGCTCTTTGGCGCCGCGGGTGTATTCCGGAACAAGATTTCCAAACCCTGCGACGAGGCGGTTCCACGATTGTGCATCCGGCCTGCGAATCGGGCGTACCCGCCACCCTGCGTCAGCGGGCCGCAATCCTTCTTTTGCCATCCCGGAGCGGATGCGGGCAAAAAGCCGGCTACAGCGGCAGGCGGGCCTGCCGGTCGGCTGTCGCGGCGCCGGCGTCGGTCTGCCGTGCCGACTCATAAGAGGCATCCGCCTCCCGGCCCCACCCTTCCCAATTCCGCCGGATACCGCGGGCGAAGAGTTCCAGATAGGGTCCCGGACTGCACGCCTCGATCAGGGCATACTGCTCATCCGGTTTGCGTGAGTGCTCGCGCTTCTGGGAGCCGATATAGTTGACCTGCCGGCGCCCCGGCGCGAGCGTCCGCGCGTTTTTGCCGCGCACACCAAACAGCAGCATCTCGGTGACGTTGCGAAAGTAGAAGCCGACGCCGCGCCCGTCGGAGCCGCCGTCCCGACGCAGTTTGTGCCAGATGATGTTGCTCTTGTACTCGAACCCCCAGGCGCTCAGGACATGCAATCCCTGAGGCAGCAGCGCGTTCGGCACCCACAGATAGAGATGTGCCGTCGGGGACGCGATCTCGGCGACCGGGAGCGCGGCGATCTCCGCCGTCGTCATCGTGCCGTAGCGCGCGAGACGGCGATGCTCGGGCGCCATCTTGCCGGTGCGATTGACAAAGCGCCAGGGCGGATCGGCGAGGATCGTCCGAAATGTCCGCCCCTGGGCAAAGGCTCTGAGACTCTCGGCGGCTTCCACCCTTCCCCCGACCCCACCGCGTTTTGCTCAGCGCGAGAGATGAGCACCGCTGTGGCAGCGCGCCAGAGGGGCCGCGCTGGCCGATACTGAACTCAGCCGCCGCCGATCTTGGGGATCAGATAGATCTCGCTGTCGGGTTTGAGGGCGAGCTGATAGGCGTCCTGATATATTTCGCCGTCAACCGCCACGGCCATGCTTTCCTCGACCTGCTTGCCGAACCCGGGAAAGCGCCGGTCGAGTTCGAGGATCAGCCGGCGAAAGGTGTTCGCCTCGACATCAAACTCGGCCTGCCCGCCGGTAAAGCGGCGGGCGGCCGAGCCGGAGATGACGACGCGCGGCACCCCGTTACCCGCGGTTGCCGTCCCCATCGAGCGCGGCAAGGACGCGCGGCGGCGACATCGGCAGGTCGCGCAGCCGCACCCCGACCGCATCGGCGATCGCATTGGCGACGGCCGCCATCGGCGGCACGATCGGCACCTCGCCGACACCGCGCGCGCCAAAGGGATGACGCGGGTTTGGCACCTCGATAATGACCGCATCGATCATCGGCAGATCGGAGGCGACCGGGCAGCGGTAATCGAGAAAGCCCGGGTTTTCGAGGCGTCCGTCCTTGTCGTAGATGTACTCCTCGTTGAGCGCCCAGCCGATCCCCTGGCTCACGCCGCCCTGGATCTGTCCCTCGACATAGGAAGGATGGATGGCGCGGCCGCAATCCTGGATCGCGGTATAGCGCAGAATCCTGACCGATCCGGTCTCCTTATCGACCTCGACATCGCAGATGTGGGTGGTAAAGCCGGGGCCGGCGCCCTGCGCGTTGACCGACACCTCGGCGGTGATCGGGCCGCCGGTGCGCCCGGATTTGAGCGCGATCTCGGTGAGCGACAGCGGCTCAAAGCTGCCGGCGTTGGCGCCGGCCGGATAAGCCTTGCCGTCCTTCCACTCGACCGCGTCGGGCGGGATGTCCCAGATCAGCGCGGCGCGGCGCTTCATCTCCTCGACGACCTTTTCGGACGCCTGCACGGTCGCCATCCCGGTGGCAAAGGTGACGCGGCTGCCGCCGGTCAGCATGTTGTAGCCGATCGAACTGGTGTCGGCGACGATCGGCCGCACCCGATCGACCGGGATGCCGAGGATCTCGGCCGCCATGATCGCCATCGAGGCGCGCGAGCCGCCGATGTCCGGAGTGCCGACCGCGACGACGGCGGTGCCGTCCTCGTTGATGTGCACCGCCGCGCTCGACTCGCCGCCGACATTGAACCAGAAGCCGGAGGCGATGCCGCGGCCCTGGTTGGGACCGAGCGGCTCCTTCATATGCGGATGGTTCTTGGCCGCCTCCACGGTCTCGACATAGCCGATGACCGGCCAGGTCGGACCGTGCACCGCCTTGATCCCTTCCTTTGCGGCGTTCCTCTCGCGCAGGGCGAGCGGGTCGATCTTCAGCTCGCGAGCAAGCTCGTCGAGGCAGCTTTCCACCCCATAGGAGGAGTTTGGCGCGCCCGGGGCGCGATAGGCGGCGACCTTGGGCCGGTTGGACACCACATCATAGCCGGTCACGCTGGCGTTCGGGATGTCGTACATGGCAAAGGCGGCCATGAGGCCCGGTCCGACCGGAGAACCGGGAAAGGCGCCGGCCTGGTATTTGAGAACGACATCGCCGGCGACAAGCCGGCCGTCCCGCTTGGCGCCAAGCTTGACCTCGATGACCGAGCCGGCGGCCGGGCCGGTGCCGCGGAACACCTCCTCGCGGGTCATCTGCATCTTGATCGGGCGGCCGGATTTCCTGGCCAGCACCAGCGCCAGCGGTTCGAGGTACACCAGCGTCTTGCCGCCAAACCCGCCGCCGATCTCGGCCGGGATCGCGCGGATGTTGGCAATGTCGAGATTGAGCAGCTTGGCGCAGTACGCGCGTACCATAAACTGACCCTGGCTCGAACTCCAGATCGTGCACTGGCCGTCGGAGGCGACCGAGACAACGCAGGCGTGCGGCTCGATATAGGCCTGGTGAACCGGCTTCAGCGTGTAGCGCCGCTCGATCACCACATCGGCCTCGGCAAAACCCTTCGCGATGTCGCCCTTCTCAAAATGCAGCCGCTTGGCCACGTTGGACGGTTTGGTCGGCTTGGGATCGACGCCCGCAGTAAAGAGATCGTTGTGCAAGAGCGGCGCACCCTCGGCCATCGCCGCCTCGATCTCGATAACGTGCGGCAGGACTTCGTATTTGACTTCGATCAGATCGAGCGCCTCGTCGGCGACTGCGGGTGAGATCGCGGCGACTGCGGCGACCGCGTGGCCGTCATAAAGGGCCTTGTCGCGCGCCATGCAGTTGCGCGACAGGTCGCGGAAATTCATCGGCCCTTCGCCGACAAACGCTTCCTCCGAGGCGATCTCGGGAAAATCCGCGGCGGTGATGACGGCGCGCACGCCGGGCAGCGCCGCCGCCTTTGCGGTGTCGATCGACAGGATGCGGGCGTGGGCGTGCGGGCTGCGTTTCACCTTGCCCCACAACATCCCTGGCATGACCATGTCGGCGCCAAAGGCGGCGCGACCGGTGACCTTGTCGACCCCGTCGGGACGGAGCGGGCGGGTACCGACAACCTTCTGGTTCTCCTTGGCGATGTATGTCATGACGCCTCCGCGAAGTTCGCACCCTCTGCCACCGGCCGGCGGGGAAGAGGGTCAAGGAAAGGGCGATGTTCCGGTTTGCCGGTCGCCCGGGCAAGAGCCGCCTGTTCCGTGGCGGCGCGCAACGGCTCCTCAGGGTCGATCGCAGCGCGGATCCCGGGCGGCGACATCGGCAGGTCCGCAGCGACCGGCACACGATATGTCGGGGAAGCCAGCGCGCGTGGTCACCGCCTTGACTCTGGGCAGCTTGAGCGCGTTGTCACAATTGACCGGCAGAATGCGGGCGTGGGCGTGCGGGCTGCGCTTCACGTTGTCCCGCAGCATCCCGGACATGACCATACCGGCACCGGAATTGGCGCGTCCGGCAACCTTGCCGATGCCGTCCGGGTGAGCCGGACGGGTGCCGACGACCTTTAGCGCCTCCCTGGTGCCGACAACCCTCACCGGGCAGCTTCCTCCCGCATCACCGCGGCGGCGTCGAGCACCGCGCGGATCACCTTGTCGTAGCCGGTGCAGCGGCAGAGGTTGCCGGCCAGCCAGTAGCGCGCTTCCTCCTCGGTCGGGTTCAGGTTCTCGTCCAGGAGCGCCTTGGCCGCGACAATCAGGCCAGGGGTGCAGAACCCGCATTGCAGCGCGGCGTGTTCGAGAAACTTCTGCTGCACCGGATGCAGCCGGTCGCCGTCGGCGATACCCTCGATGGTCTGGATGCTGTGGCCCTCGGCCTCGACACCCAGGATCAGGCACGAGCAGCACAGGCGGCCATCGACGATGACGCTGCACGCGCCGCAATCGCCTGAGGCGCAGCCTTCCTTGCTGCCGGTCAGATTGAGCTCGTCGCGCAGCACATCGAGCAGCGTCTGCTGCGGCTCGCAGAGAAATTCGACAGGTTCCCCGTTGATGACGGTCGAGACGTGGTGCTTGCTCATCAGCGTTCTCCAGCGCGTGCAAAGGCGATGGCCGCCACCCGTCGGGCGAGGACGCCGGCCACCTTGGTGCGAAATTCGATGGTGCCGCGCTTGTCGTCGATCGGCCGGCAGGCGCGCCGTGCGGCGGCGTCGAGCCGGGCGAGCGTCTCGTCATCGAGGCGGTGGCCAATGAGCGTCTCGGCCGCGTCGGCGACAAGGAGCGGGATCGGCGCCACTGCGCCGATCACGACG
>JBOHMF010000315.1:0-5504 GCA_050730055.1 Allostellaceae bacterium | reverse complement strand
CGCGCTTCTACCGCGAGATCTTCTATACCCCGACCTGCGTCAAGGAGAACGGCGAGGGCCGCGCCGCCCACGTCTGCGCCGGCTACAAGCAGGAGCTGATCTTCCGCGAGACCGACCATAAGTTGCCGGATTTTGACGGCCACCACTTGCAGGTCTATGCCCAGGAATTCTCGGGTCCGCACGCCGAGCTCGAAAAGCGCGGCCTCATCACCGAGGAAAGCGACCAGTACCAGTACCGCTGGCAGGACATCGTCGATCTCGACACCGGCAAGTGCCTGTTCACGATCGAGCACGAGGTGCGCAGCCTGACCCACCCGCTCCACAACCGCCACATGGTCAACCGCAACCCGTCGCAGAGCAACATGCACTACCAGATGGGCGCGGACGAGTGGGATTGGACCCTGCCGCGCTCGACCAAGCGCATCGCTCCGCAGCCGGCGCCCGAACCGGCGACGCCGCTGGCCAGGCGCCGCGCCGCCCGCATGGCCGCGATGTAGGGTATGCGCAGGATAGGTTGAGCAATGCGATCCGCGGGCTACGCTGGCGACGGTCCGTCGGTGCCATGCCCGCGGACGTCATCGCCCGCCGAATGACGAGTTTCGCTGTGCTCTACCCGCCCTGTGGTTTCCGCCCCACCCGGATGGCCATGCCGAGATCGACGGCGAGCGCCAGCAGCAGCGCCGCCGCAGCCAGCGCGAACAGCAGCGCGCCGCCGTTTGCGCTCAGGGTGTAGAGCGCGGCGAAACCGTAGGCGGCGATCGCCATGCCAAGGGCAAAGGCGATCGTGCACCAACTCCACGCCGCCGCCTGGCGGTGCGGATCGCCGGGCACGAGTTCGCGCGTGCGGCCGATGACGATGGCGACGATACCCGGCACAAAGGCGCCGACGACAAGGCTCGACAGCGCCAGCGCCGGGGCGCCGGTGCTGGCAAGCGGTATGGCGACGGCGATCGCCTCGACGACAAAGGCGAGGCGCAACGCGGTGCGGAAACCGATGCGGTCGCCGAGATGACCGGCGAGCAGCGGCCCCAAGAGCGCACCGATCCCGAGCAGGACCCAATCGCGCGCTCCGGCGGCGAGACCGTGGCCGAGGCCGCGCGCGATGAAATCGACCAGAAAAACCATGTGCGGCACAAGACCGACCGCGTTCAGCGCGTATTCGAGGTACAATGCGCGCAAGGCCCGCTCCGCTCCCGGCGATAGCAGCCCGCCGCGCGGCGCCGCCTCGGCATGGTCCCGGACCTCGTGCGGCCACCCGTTCCAGGCGAGTGCGGTCAGCACCAGGGCAATGAGGCCGAGACCGAACCAGGTCACGACAAGCCCGCCTTTGATCAACAGCGGCACCAATGTCCCGGAAGCGGCGATCCCCAAACCGACGCCAAGAAAAATCGCGCCGCCGGCGAGGCCGCGCCGGGACGGCGGGACACCGGGCAGCACCGCCGGCGCGGCGAGCACCATCAGCCCGCCACCGGTCAGTCCCGACAGCACACGCCAGAAGAAATACCAGACAAAACCGAGCGGGAAGGCGCAGGCGAACAAGCTCGCGGTGGTCAGCGCCATCATCGCCCTGAGCGCCGGCGCGAGACCGGCACGGGCAGCGATCGCGCGGGCGCCGAGCGCGCCCAGCAGATAGCCGGCGAGATTGGCGGCGCCGAGAGAAACGGCCGCGGCGGGCGTGAACCAATGGGCGGCGATCAGGGCCGGGATCAGCGGCGTATAGCCAAAACGGGCCAGCCCGATCCCGACAAGGACCGCCGAGAGCGCCGCCGCCGTCGCCCGCACCGGCCCCGCCCCGCCGCTCGAATGGGCTGCCTCGACGCTCTCTTGCATCCCTCCTCCACCACCGCGGAGGCGAGGCTAGGCCGATGGATCAGGCGACAGAAACAGTTTTATCCGATCGCGCCGATCGCTGCGGCCGATCGCGACCGCTAGGCCGCCCGCACCTCGGGCAGGCGGCGTTGCGCAAATTCGACAAAGGCGGCGAGCGCGCTCGACACCAGGCCGTCACGCCGGCGGATAAACACGGTATCGACCCAGGCCTCGGACTGTGGGAGATCGTGCACGGCGATGCGTCCCTCCGCGCACGCCGGCGCGAGGATGGCGCGGGGCAACAGGCTGAGACCGACCCCGGCGCCGACAACGCCGAGGATGCCTTCGAGTGTCGCGAATTGCAGAACGCGGACCCCGACCACCCCGCGCTCGGCCAGGATGTTTTCGAGCCGCTGGCGATACGAGCAGCCGGCGCGAAAAACCACGATCTTTGGTGCGCCTTTGCCGAGCAGATCGCCGAGGTGCGGCGCCGAGCGGGCGGTCACGATGACCAGTTCCTCGCGGAACATCGTCTGCTCCGCGAGTTCGGGGTGGTTCACCGGGCCGCAGACAAACGCGCCCTCGAACCGCTGCGCAAGGACCCCATCGACAAGTTCGCAGGTCGTTCCGGTGACCAGTTCGAGATCGACCTCGGGATAACGTTCGGCATAGGCGGTCAGAACCGCCGGCAACCGCAGCCCCGCGGTCGTTTCGAGCGAACCGACGACGAGCGGTCCGCGCGGATGACCGTCATCGACGGCAGCGCGGCGCGCCTCGGCGAGGAGGCGCGCGACGCGGCCGGCATAGGGCAGCAGACGCCGCCCGGCCGCGGTCAGCACCACCCCCCGGCTGTGGCGCGCGAACAGCGCGGTTCCGAGTTCCGCTTCGAGCTGGCGGATGCGGGCGGTGATGTTCGACTGCACCGTGTGCAATTCGCCGGCGGCCCGGCTCATGCCGCCGAGCCGCGCCACCGCCTCAAACACCCGCAGATCGGCCGCATCCACGCCCGGTGTCCCGGTTTACCGCTCCGTGACCAATCCCCCGCTCACTCCGCGGCTTGGCGGGCCGGATGGCGCCCGGTCGCCAGATCGTCCCAGCTTGTCGCTTCCATGAACTGGGCCCAGCGGCGGTAGAGGTTGCGCATCGGCTCCTCGCTCGACTGCGCCTCGGTGATGTCGATGACCGCGCCCTCGATCCTGATCCCGTCCCATTCGAAATTCTCGACTGCGGCGCCAAGACCCTGCAAATAGCAGTAAGGGTGGCGCCGCGCGATCGTGCCGCGGCTCGCCATGTGCGCGTAGTTCCAGTTCTCCATGTCGTCCTGCTCGGTCAGCCCCGCCGGCCCCGAATAGCGGATGTAGTATTCGCGCAGAAAGTTCTTGACCTCGGCCGGAGCGTCCTTATCGACAAAATACCAGCGCCAGGCTTCGGTCTTGTGCGGCCCGTGCGGGTGCCAGACCGCGATCGAGCGCGGCTGGCGCGGGTGCAGGGCGATGTTGGGAAAGATCTCGCCGGGGGCGCCGACGAAGCGGGCCTTGTCGCCGCCGCGCCGGCGCCGCTCGGTCTCGCAATGGGCAAAATACTCGGCGACAATCGGGGAGTGCTGATAGGCCGGCGGGGTCGGCCGGTCGTGCGGCATCAGATAGAGGATCGTCTGGTGGCCGCGCCCGGGCGCCATCACCTGCAAGCGGCGGCCGATCATGCGCTCCCGCATGTCGCGCCGGCCGGTGCCGGACGGTCCGATGCCGACAAGATCGACCGAGCGGTGGCTGATGTTGTGATAGGTGTCGCCGCTGAAATTCTCGGCCGGGAATTTCCAGTTGCACGGCATCAGCCATTTCTGCACGCCGCAGAGCACCTCGGCCTGACCCGGGCGCCCGTCCCAGCCGTCGGTAACGAGATCGAGATAGCGCGCAAAGGGGCCGAGATATTCGCGCAGAGAGGGCGCCTTTGGGTCCCAGTTGGCCCACACCGTGCCGTTGTAGCAAGCCAGCTGCGCGACCGCGGCGAGACCCCACTGCGCGCGGTCGAGCGTGCCGTGATAGGCTTCGCGCCAATAGGGGACGCCGACGAGCTTGCCGTCGAGACCGTAGCTCCAGCCGTGATAGGGACAGGTGAAGACCGCCGTATTGCCCTCGTCGTAGCGGCACACCTTCATCCCGCGGTGGCGGCACGAATTGAGAAAAACGCGCACCGCACCGGCGCGGTCGCGGGTGAGGATCACCGACTCCTCGCCCATGCGCGAGACGACGTAGTCGCCCGGGTTCGGGATCTGGCTCTCATGCCCGACAAAAAGCCAGGCGCGGCCAAACACCCGTTCCAGTTCCTCCTGGTAGATCTCCTCATCGACAAAGATCTCGCGGCTGACGAGCCCCGCCGCCGCATCGACAAGACCCGTCCGATAGCCGGATCGCCGCATGCTCGCCATCATCCTCCTCCTGTCGCCGTCTTCTCCATCATGTCCGCTTCGGGTCACGGCGCGGGTCCGCCGCCTCATAGGGCCGGGGGCCCTCCTGCGCCGCAGCGCGCAATTCGCACCCCGCCATCTCCTCCAGGATGCGGGCGGCGATCGGGAAGCCCTCGCCGCCCCAGCCTTGCGCCTGGGCGCGCGCCAGGATGTCGTGCGCGTGAAGGCCCGTCGCGGCGGGAGCGCCGACCTCGCGCGCCAGGGCGCAAGCGAGCGCGAGATCCTTGGCGACGATGTCGAGGGTGCCGCCGGCGGCAAAGCTGCCTGGAAAGACCCCGCGCGGGATGTTGTCAAAGGTCCGGCTGGCGCCCGCGCTGACCGGCACGATCGCGGCGAGGACGGAAAGATCGATCCCCGCCTTGGCGCCGATCAGCATGCCTTCGAGAGCGGCGACAAAATTGGTATAGCCGAGATACTGGGTGACGAGCTTGGCGATGCAGCCGGCGCCCGCGGGGCCGACATGAAAGATGTTGCCGGCCATCGCCGCAAGGAGCGGCCGAACGCGGGCAAAGACCGCCGCCTCGCCGCCCGCCATCACCGTCATGCCGGGCGGACGGCCGCTGACCGGCGCATCGAGCATGGCGATCCCGCGCACCCGGCACGCCTCGGCGACCCGGCGCGCCACCGCCGGAGCATTTGTCGTCATGTCGATCAGAACGCCGGCGGCGGTGAGACCGGCGAGAATACCGCTCTCGGGGTCGAGCGCCGCCCGCTCGACCTCGGCCGGACCCGGCAGCGAGGCAAAGACCGCCTCGCTCGCCGCCGCCACCGCGCGCGGGTTCGCCGCCGCCACCGCGCCGCGCGCGCGCAAAGGGGTCATCGCCTCGGCGCGCGGGTCATAGATCGTCAGCCCGTGTCCGGCGTCGATGAGACAGGCGGCCATCGCCGCCCCCATCGTCCCGGTCCCGACAAAGCCCAGCCGCATCACCCGGTCCTCCTGTGGCGAGGCTAGCGCGGCGACCCAGGCGACACAATCAGGCGCGTTGGGCACAATCGCGGCACCTCTCACCGGAAAAGGAGTTCGGGCATGGATCTGCCGCTCGATACGGGACTGAAGATCGGCCTCCAGACCCTCCACCGCCGCACCGAGCCGGCCACCGGTCCCTGGCTGCCGCGGATCGACGATCTCCTCGCCTGGGTCGCGCTGGTCGAGCGCTGCGGCTATGATTCGGTCTGGGTCGGCGATCATCTCGCCTTTACCACCCCGATCCTCGATCCGCTCCTGACC
>JBOHMF010000314.1:0-5519 GCA_050730055.1 Allostellaceae bacterium | reverse complement strand
GGTCTCGACGGAGCCTATACCTCGCTTGGCAGCTATCCCGATAGCCAGCTTGAAACCCTGGTTGCCGCCGTGAGCGGGGTACTCGGCTGGTCGCGCAACGCGTGTCTGCAGTGGTTCGGACGCGCCGCGATGCCGCTCATCGCGGAACGCTACCCGGCTTTCTTCACCCCCCACAGCGCCACCTTGCCGTTTCTGGTCAGCGTCAACACCATCATCCACCCCGAGGTGCGCAAGGTTCACCCGGGCGCTTTGTGCCCGCTCTTCCGTTTTGCGCACGCGCCGGACGGAGCCTTGCACCTCTCCTATGAATCCCCGCGCCAGCTCTGCGCCCTTGCCGAGGGGTTTGTCGAAGGCGCCGCGGATTATTTTGGCGAGACGGTCACGGTCGAGCACCTGCTCTGCACCGCGCGCGGTGCGCGCGAATGCTGTCTCGCCATCCAGGTCCATGCCGCGGAGAGGATCGATGCGGCCTAGCGCAACCGATGGCACGGAGGAGGTGGAACGGCTGCGCCGCCGCTTTGAGCGGGAGCATCGGGCCCGGCAGGAAGCCGAGGCTCTGGGCGAACACAAGTTGCGCGAACTTTACGAGCGCAACCGGCAGCTCGCGGTCATGGAAAAGATCGCCGCCACCGCCAACCAGGCTACGCTCTCCGCCGATGCGCTGTACCTGGCCCTCGAAGAAGTCTGCCAGTTCAGCGGCTGGGACGTGGGCCATGTCTATCGCGTCAAGACTTCCCCTGAAGGACGTTTGCTCAGATCGGCGCGCCTCTGGTACGGTGCCGACACACCCGCCCTGGAGCCTTTCCGTCGGGTCAGCGAAGAGCAGGATTTTCCCGAAGGGGTCGGTCTGCCGGGGCGGGTGATCGTTTCCGGCGCGGCAGCCTGGATTCGGGATGTTGCCGACGACGACAACTTTCCGCGCTGGCGAGCCGCGCGCGAAGGCGGGTTGCGGGCCGCCAGCGCCTTCCCGGTCTTGTCCGGTGACCAGGTCGTCGCGGCCCTCGAATTTTTCGCCCGCGTCACCCGCGAACCCGACGCCCCGCTGCTGCATGTCCTGTCGCAGATCGGCGTGCAACTCGGCCGCACCATCGAACGCCAGTTGCATGCCGAGGCGGTCAATCGCCGCGCCGAAGAGCTGGTGCGCTCGCGCGATCAGGCGGAGACCGCCAACCGCGCAAAATCGGCGTTTCTCACCAATATGAGCCACGAATTGCGCACGCCTTTAAACTCGATCATCGGCTTTTCTGAGCTGATGATGAAAGAATCTCTGGGGCCGCACAATATCAAGACCTACCGCGATTATTGCGAATACATTCATACCAGCGGCCGACAGCTGCTTCACATCATTAATGACATCCTCGATCTCTCAAAGATCGAGGCGGGCAAAGGGCAACTCGACCGGGAGGAGCCGATCGCGCTGCTCGCCCTGATCCGGGATGTCGGTAACAGCCTGTGCCTGCAGGCGGCGCAAAAGCGCATCGCGCTTGATGTCGCCGTTGAACCCGGTCTGCCGGCGCTCCTTGGCAGCCCGCGCATGATCCGCCAGATCCTCACCAATCTCGCCGCGAACGCGCTCAAATTCACCCCCGAGACCGGCACCGTCTCGGTGACAGCGCGGCTCGCCGGCGGCGAACTCCTCATCACCGTCGCCGATACCGGGGTCGGCATGACCGAAGCCGAGATTGCCGTCGCCCTCACACCATTTGGCCAAGTCGATGATGCGCTGAACCGCAGTGCCGAGGGCACCGGCCTTGGTCTGCCGCTCGCGCGTGCCATGACATTGCTCCATCAGGCCGAGTTTCGGGTCCGCAGCGCCAAGGGGGCCGGCACCGCGATCGAAATCGCCTTTCCGCCCGCCCGCCTGATTGCAACCCAGCCCACCTTTGCGGTCGCCTGAGGGCAAGTTGGAGGGCTAGGGTTCGACCCTTTCGTTTTCCAGTTCCTCGGCGCTCCCCTCCTGGCTCGGCTCCGCCGGATCCGTGTGTCCGCTTGCCACCCCAAGGCGGCTGTCCGGATCTTTTCCGGGCGGCCCGGCAACCTTGCGCTCATACTCCTCGGCCAGATCGAGAAGCCGCTGCTGCAATTCCCTGTCTCGCACATGAGCAGCCAAGCGGCGGCAGCGCGCCGCCTGTTCTCGCAAGTACTCCGATGTGGGCATCAGTAAATCAACCGCCTGTCGCGCCAGCGCCACAATAGCGCCGTGCCTTCTTCTAAAACAAGATCCGATCCCACCCGGTTCCTGCCGCGCCGGCAGTCAGATGCCCCGAAACGCCGGCTTGCGCTTTTCCATAAAGGCAGCACGGCCTTCAGCGTAGTCGCGGCTCCGGAAGCAGTCGTCGACGACGCGCGTGCATAGCGCCATGTCGCGCTCGCCCGCATCTTTTACCGCCTCGCGCACGATGATCTTGACAGCGCGCAAGGTCAGCGGCGCGTTCTCTGCGATCATCGCGCAGTATTCGTTGACATAGCTCTCGATCCGCTCTTCCGGAATGACCTGATTGACGAGGCCCATGCGCAGGGCCTCCTCGGCGCTGAACTGGCGCGCGGTATAGAAGATTTCGCGCGCCGCCGCCGGGCCGACGAGATCGATGAGGCGCCGGATGCCGTCATAGGCATAGCCGAGGCCGAGCTTGGCCGCCGGGATGCCAAAGCGCGCCCCTTCGGCGGCAATGCGGATGTCGCAGGATAGCGCGGTGCCGACCCCGCCGCCGAGGCAGTAGCCGCGGATCATCGCCAGGGTCGGCTTTGGCGTCGCTTCGAGGCGGGCCCGCGCCGCTTCCGAGATTTTGCTGTAGGCGGCCGCCGCCTCGGCCGAGGCGCGCTTCTCGGCAAATTCCGAGATGTCGGCGCCGGAGACAAATGCCTTGCCCCCGGCGCCGCTGACGACAATGACGCGGATCGCCTCATCCTCTTCGAAATCGTCGAGGATGCGCGTCAGCGCCTCCCACATTTCGAGCGAGACGGCATTGCGCCGCGCCGGATTGTTGAAGATGAGATGACCGACCGCCCCATCCTTCCGGGCGATCATCTTGTCGGTCAAAACCGGGTTGGGCATCGCCTTCTCCTCACACGACGCCGCGGGCGCGCAGCTCGGCGATGTCCCGCTCGCCATAGCCGAGTTCGCCCAGGACCGCGTCGGTATGCTGGCCGAGATCGGGGGTGGCATGACGCATCCGCGCCGGCTCGGGCGTGCGGGCCATGTTGATGGCCTGCCCCACGACCTTGAGTTCGCCAAGCTGCGGGTGATCCATCGGCCGTGCCATTTCAAGATGTTGCACCTGCGGGTCGGCAAAGGTTTCATCGATCTTGTAGATCGGCCCGCACGGCACGCCGACCTCGTTCAAGAGTTCGATCCAGTAGGCGCTCGGGCGCTTCCGGGTGATCGCGGCGATCGTCTCGTTGAGCGCCTTTCTGTTCTTTGAGCGGGCCGGCCCGCTCGCATAATCGGGATCGGCGAGCAGGCTCGGCGCATCGGCGGCTTCGCAAAAGCGGCGGAACATCAGGTCGCCCGAGGCAGCGATGTTGATGAGCCCGTCCGCGGTCGGGAACACGCCGGTCGGAATTCCGGTCGGATGGTCGTTGCCGGCCTGCGGCGCCACCTCGCCGGCTTGCAGCCAGCGCGAAGCCTGGAAATCGAGCATGAAGATCTGCGCTTCGAGGAGCGAAGTGTGCACCCACTGCCCTTCGCCGCTCTGTTCGCGCTCGATGAGGGCCATCAGGATGCCCTGCGCCAGGAGGATGCCGGCGCACAGATCGTCGATCGGGATGCCGGCCCGAACCGGCCCCTGGCCGGGCAGACCGGTGATCGACATCAAACCGCCCATCCCCTGGGCGATCTGATCGACCCCCGGCCTTCTGGCATAGGGTCCGCTCTGCCCAAAGCCCGAGATGCTGCCATAGACGATGCGCGGGTTGACCTTGTTGACCGCCTCATAATCGATGCCGAGCCGGTACTTGACCTCCGAGCGGAAGTTCTCGACCACGACATCGGCCTTTGCGGCGAGCTTCATAAAGATCGCATGACCCTCTTCGCTCTTCAGGTTGAGAGCCAGACTGCGCTTGTTGCGGTGCAGGTTCTGAAAATCAAAGCCCTCGCGCCGGGAGCCGGTCACATCGCCGCGATCATTGCCCGGAGGCTCGATCTTGATGACATTGGCGCCCCAGTCGGCCAACTGGCGCACCGCGGTCGGGCCAGCGCGGGCATGGGTCAGATCGAGGACGGTAAAGCGGGACAGCGGCAGTGTTGCAAGGCTCACGATCGGGGTCCTTCCTGCGTTTCGCGGCTTTTGCGCACTTTCGTCCGCCCGCCGGCGGATCGTC
Source organism: Allostellaceae bacterium (assembly GCA_050730055.1). Classification (GTDB taxonomy): domain Bacteria; phylum Pseudomonadota; class Alphaproteobacteria; order ATCC43930; family CGMCC-115725; genus AP-15. The sequence continues at coordinate 1,199 of JBOHMF010000314.1, read as the reverse complement.
AAGGGCGCGTGCCGATCGGATCGATCATCGCCTGCTGCGGCGGATCGCTATATTCTAGAAAGCTGATCTAGAAACGAACAGAGGACGGTAGAGAGAATGGCCCTTAGCATCAAAAGCCCGGAAGCCGACCGGCTCGCCCGAGCGTTGGCCCGGCTCACCGGCGAGGGCATGACCGAGGTGGTGACGATCGCGCTGCGCGAACGCCTGGCACGGGAGCGCGAACGCCGGTCAACCGACCAGGATTTGCCGGCCCGGCTCGCCGTTTTGGCGCAACAGTTGCGGGCGGCCTACGACACCCGACCGGTTACCAAGGCTGAATGGGATGCCGCGTGCAGTGAGATCCCGTGATCGTCGTCGATTCATCCGCGGTCATCGCCATCCTCTTTGGAGAACCGGAGGCCGCCGCTGTGGCGGAGCGGCTTGCTTCCGACTCTGAACGGGTGATCTCGGTCGCCTCATATCTCGAAACCGGGACCGTCCTGGCGGGCCGACGCCGCTCGGATCACCTGAAAGCGATCGATGATCTGGAGCAGTTTCTGAGCGAAGCAGCAATCGACCTTATGCCCGTCGATCAGCCGCAAACCCGGCTCGCGTTGCGGGCGCGGATCATCTACGGGCGCGGGATGGGTCGTGGCGGCGTGCTGAACTTTGGCGATGCGTTCTCCTACGCTCTCGCCAAGGTCCTTGATGCCCCGCTGCTCTTTGCAGGTAAGGACTTCTCGACGACCGACATCGTCCCGGCTCTCGGCGCCGCCGATCACGACCCCGCGCGCGGTGGCGGACCTGCATAGCGGGCGCGCGGACGGATCAGGACTTGGCTCTCATACTGCTCGATCGCATGGGCGATCCAGCCGACCGTGCGGCCGACGACAAAGAGGCCGAGTGCAGCTTCGCGCGGCAGACCGAGACCGGCGGAGACGGCGGCCAGGGCGAAATCGACATTGGGCGGATGGCCGGCGAGCCGCGTCCCGGCTTTGGCAGCGGCCGTGATCGCCCGGCCGCCGTCCGGTAACGCCTGCGCAAGGGCGGCGAGGAGGACGCGGGCGCGCGGATCGCCCTCGGGATAGAGGGGCTGGCCAAAACCCGGCAGATCCTCGCCGCGCGCCACGCGCTCGGCCAGGAGGGCCATCGGCTCGCCGCCGCGCAGAACCTCGCGCAGCAGGGCTTCGGCGCGCGCCGAAGCGCCGCCGTGGCGGCGG
>JBOHMF010000313.1:0-5530 GCA_050730055.1 Allostellaceae bacterium | reverse complement strand
GAGATTACCGCGGCGATCCAGGCGCTCGAAGCGCTGAAGCGGCCGTGCCGGGTGCGGCTTTATAGCGACAGCCAGTACCTGCGCGACGGCATCACCCGCTGGATCGCCGCCTGGAAGGCGCGCGGCTGGCGCACCGCCGCGCGCGAGCCGGTCAAAAATGTCGATCTGTGGCAGCGGCTCGAACAGGCGATGGCGCCGCACACGGTTGCCTGGCACTGGGTGCGCGGTCATGCCGGGCATCCCGAAAACGAGCGCGCGGACGCGCTCGCCCGCGCTCGCATCGCCGAGTCGCGCCGCGCCGGCGGCGTTTCATAGAGCCCGCCTTGGCGCCTCGTTATTGCCGCGGCATCGGCAGAATGCGCTGCGCTCTTCCGCCCTACAGCGCCTTCGCTCTACAGCGCCTTCAGCATCGCCTCGGCGCCGGAGACGCCGACCTGTCCCGGCTGCGGCTCGACATTGAGCGATTTGACGACGCCGTCCTCGACCAGCATCGAATAGCGCTGCGAGCGCCTGCCGAGTCCGCCCTTTGAGAGGTCGAGTTCGAGACCGAGCGCGCGGGTGAAGTCGCCGCTGCCGTCGGCCAGCATCATCACCTTGCCGTCGGCCTTCTGATCGCGCGACCAGGCATTGAGGACAAAGGCGTCGTTGACCGCGACGCAGGCCACCAGATCGACGCCTTTGGCCTTGATCGCGCCGGCCTGCTCGACAAAGCCGGGCAGGTGGCGTTGCGAGCAGGCGGGGGTGAAGGCGCCCGGCACGGCGAAGAGAACCACCTTCTTGCCACGAAAGAGTTCGTCGGTGGTGATCTCCTTTGGGGGTCCCTCGGGGCTCGGAGTTTTCAGTGTCGCCGACGGTATCCGCTCGCCAACCTTGATCGTCATCGCCAATCCCTCCGCTCTTGCAGATTTCGGCCGATCCCGTGCGCCGCCCATGTCGCCAAGCCCGGCAGGCGCCTCCGGCGGCTCTGCGATAGCACGGCCGGGTCCCTTTGGTAAACCGCGCCGCCGCCGCCGGGGTGCCGGCTTTTTTGTCAATGCACGAGCAACCAAGGCCCCCTATAAGCGTATAGGCAAGGGTTCGAGGTTGCAGCGGAGGACAGGGTGAACTCCCTCGCCGGGACGCTTCTGGTGGCAATGCCGCAGATGCTCGATCCCCGTTTTGCCCGTTCGGTCGTCTATCTGTGCGCGCACAGCGAGGAGGCCGGGGCGATGGGGCTGGTGATCAACAAGCTCGTCGGCTCGCTGACGATGGGCGAACTGTTTACCCAGCTCAATCTGCCGCCGAGCAGCCGGGTTGGAGCGCGCCCGGTGCATTTTGGCGGTCCGGTCGAGACCGGACGCGGCTTTGTCCTGCACACCGCCGACTATCGGGACGACGGCACGCTGGTTGTCACCGACGAGCTTGCGGTGACCGCGACGCTCGACATCCTGCGCGCGATCGGCACCGGTCAGGGGCCGCGGCAGAGCCTCCTGGCGCTCGGCTATGCCGGCTGGGCGCCGGGCCAACTCGACGCCGAGATCCAGGCCAACGGCTGGTTGTCGGTCGCCGCCGACGCAGCGTTTGTGTTCGACGCGGACTTCGAGGGGAAGTGGCGCCGCGCGCTGGACCGGCTCGGCATCGACCTGTCGATGCTGTCGAGCGAAGCCGGCCACGCCTGAACAAAATCGGCGGATTGCGCTTCGCTCATCTGCCCTACGGCCCGGTGTAGGGCGGAAAAGCGCCGCGCAGCGGCGCGCATTCCGCCGGGCGCATCAGCCGCTCCAGTCCTCGCGCAGGATCGCAAACAGCACATGATCCTGCCATTTTCCCTGGATGCACAGGTATTGGCGGGCCAGACCTTCCTGGTGAAAGCCGGTTTTGGCGAGGAGCGCCCGGCTCGGGACATTGCTTGGCAGACAGGCGGCCTCGACCCGGTGCAGGTGCAGCCGGGCAAAGGCGAAATCGAGGGCGAGCGGCAGGGCGGCGCTCATATAGCCCTGCCGCGCGTGGGGTTCGCCAATCCAGTAGCCGAGGCTGGCGGTCTCGGCGACGCCGCGGCGGACATTTGACAGACCGATCCCGCCAAGCAGCACGTCCTCGCGCGAAAACACAAAGAAGTTGTAAGCCTGATCGGTGCGCCAATCCTCGGCATAACGCACGATGCGGGCGCGAAAGCCGGCCCGGCTCAACGCATCGATCGGCCAACTCGGCTCCCACGGGGTCAGAAAGCCGCGCGAGCGCGCGCGCAGATTGGCCCAGGCGTCGTAATCAAAGCGGTCGGGGGCGCGCAGATAGACCCGCTCACCGATGAGACGGAACGGCTCGGCACGGTTTGCAAACAGCCGGGGAAAGGATTTGCGCTGCGGGGCCATGACCGTTCACGCCGCCAGCCGCTCCCGCACCCGGCCAAACGACTCGACGCGGGCGAGCGGCCCGAGCGCGGTGAGGGTCGGCGGCGCGGTATGCCAGCGGGCGAGGACGCGACCGACCGCGGCCTCGTCAACCGCCTCGATGCGGCGGACGATCTCGGCCGGGTCAAACGGGGTGCCGTGGATCAAGAGGTGCTGCGCCAACTGTTCGCAGCGCGCCGAGGTGCTCTCCAGCGCCATCAGGAGACCCGCCTTCATCTGCGCCTTGGCGCGAGCAAGTTCGATCGGCCGGAGGCCGGCGCCGAGCCGGCGCACCTCCTCGCACAAGGCCGGGATCAACTCGGCCGCCTCTTCCTCGCCGGTGCCGGCATAGATGCCAAACAGCCCGGTGTCGCGATAGCTGTGGGCAAAGGAGTGGATGGTGTAGACGAGACCGCGCCGCTCGCGGATCTCCTGAAACAGGCGGGACGACATGCCGCCGCCAAAGGCGGTCGAGAGGACCGAGGCGGCGTAATAATCGGGATCGTCGAGCGCCAGCCCGGGAAATCCGAGGACGAGGTGCAATTGCTCAAGATCGCGTTCCTCGCGCCGGTCGCCGCCGGCGTAGCGCGCCGGCTCGGCGACAACAGGGCGGTGGGCCGGCAGCTCCGACAACAGCTTTTCGGCAAGCGCCACGACCCGCTCGTGCGCGATGTTGCCCGAGGCCGCCAGGACCATCCGCTCGGCGCCGTAGTGGTCGCGCAGATAGCCAACCACCGCCTCGCGCGGCAGGGTGCGGATGATCTCCGGCCGACCCAATACCGGCTGACCCATGGCCTGGTCGGGATAGGCGCGCTCCTGAAAATAGTCGAACACGATGTCGTCCGGCGTATCGTTGGCCTGACCGATCTCCTGCAGGATCACCTGACGCTCGCGCTCCATCTCCTCCGGCTCAAAGGTCGAGTGCTGCAGGATGTCGGCGAGGATGTCGAGAGCGAGCGGGGTGTCCTCCTTCAGGACTTTGGCGTAATAGGCCGTGCTCTCGCGCGAGGTGTAGGCGTTGAGATGCCCGCCGACCGCCTCGATCTCCTCGGCGATGGCGAGCGCGCTGCGCCGCTCGGTGCCCTTGAAGGCCATGTGTTCGAGAAAATGCGCGACCCCATTGATCATCGCCGGCTCATGCCGCGTCCCGACCTCGACCCATACGCCGATCGCCACGGTATCCACCGTCTCGACACGATCGGTGGCGATGCGCAGACCATTCCTCAGGCTGGAAAGACATATTGTCATGCTGCGTTCCTTGTCCCTCGCGCCCGGGCGCGGATAAAGCTCTTGAGCGTACCGAGATCATTGGGCAGCACGACCATCCGTTCGCGCCGCTCCAGGAGATCGCCGAGCACCGGCGGCAAAGCCGGCCGGATGCCGGTCGCCCGCGCCACCGCCTCGGGAAATTTTGCCGGATGGGCGGTGGCCAGCGCCACCATCGGGACCGCGCCGTCCGCTTCCCTCTCATCCGCCTCGGCTGCGGCGACCGCGACCGCGGTGTGCGGGTCGATCAGGATGCCGGAGCGGGCGTAGGTGCGCGCGATGGTCGCGACGGTCTCCTCGTCATCGATCCGGCGGGCCGAGAACAGGCGTCGCGCGGCCTGCCATTCGCCCCTGTTCTCGGGCAGAGCACCCGTCTTGCGCAACTGCGCGACCGCGCCCGCCGTCGCGGCGCCGTCGCCGCCCTTCAACGCGAACAGGAGCCGCTCGAAATTGCTCGCCACCTGGATGTCCATGCTCGGCGACAGGCTCGGCTCGACCGCGGCGATCTCCATGCGCCCGCTCGCCAGATACCGCGTCAATATATCATTGCGATTGGTGGCGATGACCAGCCGCGCGACCGGCAATCCCATCGCGCGGGCGAGGTTGGCGGCATAGACATTGCCAAAATTGCCGGTCGGAACGGTGAAGGAGAGGGTCCGCGCCGGTGCTCCGAGCGCCAAGCCGGCGGCCAGATAATAGATGGTCTGCGCGGCGATCCGCGCCCAGTTGATCGAATTGACCGCCGACAGGTTGAGTTCGGCGGTCAGCGCGCGGTCGGTAAACAGCGCCTTGATCAGATCCTGGCAGTCGTCAAAGGTTCCCTTGATCGCGATGGCGTGGGCGCCGTCCTCGGCCACGGTCGTCATCTGCCGGCGCTGCACCTCGGAGATGCGCCCCAGCGGGTAGAGGATGAAGATGTCGAGCGCGGCGCGTCCGGCGCAGGCGGCGAGCGCCGCCGAGCCGGTATCGCCCGAAGTCGCGCCGATGATCGTCGCGCGCTCGCCGCGGCGCGCCAGCGCCGCGTCAAACAGGCGCCCCAGGAGTTGCAGCGCCAGATCCTTGAAGGCGAGCGTCGGGCCGTGAAACAGTTCCAACAGCCACAGCCGCTCGTCGATCTGTACGAGCGGCGCCACCGCCCGGTGGCGAAAACCGCGGTAGGCCGCCGCCGCAAGGCCGCGCAATTCCCCGGCCGGGAACGCGCTCCCCGCATAGAGCTCCATGATCCGGGTGGCGAGATCGGGATAAGGCAGCCCGGCGAGGGCGGTGAGCGCCGCCTTGTCGAGAGAGGGCGGCTGCGCCGGGACGTAGAGCCCGCCATCGCCGGCCAGCCCGGCCAACAGCACCTCCTCAAACGAGAAGGTCGCGGCCGGCTTGCCGGGATCGCGGGTACTCAGATAGTGCACAGAATTACCAGGCAAAAAGGTCCGTTCAACGGTCCGCACCCTATCGCCGCTTCCGCCCCGCCGCAACCACTGCGGCACCCGTCCCGGAGCCAGCGGATTTTCTCGCGGTTGCGCTGCGCAGCAGGTCGTCGCGAAATCATCGGCGGTGCAGCAAAGGGCGGGGCCGGGCGTTGACCCTGTAACAGAAACAGGAGGATCGTCATGTATCTCGCCCGCTTCTGCTACGATGTTCTGCCCAAGGACCGGCAGCGCGCGATCGAATTCATCCGCCGCGAGGTCGCGGCCGCGCACGGCAATCATCTGAACGCCCGCCTGCTGGTGCCGCTGACGCGCGGTCACGGCGACGGCGCCGCCTTGCAGTTTGAGGTTGAGCTCAACAGCCTCGATCAGCTTGACCAGTTTCGCAACCGCGGCGTCGGTTCGCCCGAGGAGACCGGCAACTGGATGCACAGCTTTAGCGAGGTGCTGACGGCCCCGCCCGCGGTCGAGATC
>JBOHMF010000312.1:0-5531 GCA_050730055.1 Allostellaceae bacterium | reverse complement strand
TCTCAATCCTGAGGCTTGAGGAAATCCGCCATGCTGATCGATCGCGCGCGGAGACTCTGGTCCCGCACCGGCTGGGCGCGGCTCGGACGCATCGCCGACGCGCTGGAGCGGCTGGAGAGCCGGCCGCCCGAGCCGCGCAACGCGGTTGCGACCGAGGCCCCTGGCGTCGGTATCCGCCAACGGATGGGCCTCACCCTGCTCCTCGATCCCGCATCGGATGTCGATCGCTGGATGATTCAAACCGGCTCATGGGAACCAGAGCAATTCGCGAAGCTCAAGGCTATCGCTGCCGAGGCTCTCAGCAAATCCTCCGGCCCTCGGGTGTTTTTCGACATCGGGGCCTATTTCGGTCTTTACGCGCTACTGATGGATCGGGAGCGAATGTTCGATCGCATCGTTGCGTTTGAGCCCGACCGGCTGAATTTCGCCCAGTTGCAGTCCCAACTCTTCCTGAACGGCGCCGCGTACCGGATAGAAGCGCGGAACGTTGCGGTCGGCGAGGCACCTGGAATCGTGCATATGCAGCGCGCCGACCGGCACCCAACCGGAAATCGGGCGGGGGCCGGATTATGGGGCTGCGGCGATGTGAATGCTCTGCCGGTAGGGATGGTCGCCGTGGACGAGGAGATCGACGTTTCCGGCGGCCTGATCGTCGCTAAGATCGACGTGGAGTCAAATCAGGATGCGGTGCTGCGCGGAATGCGGCGCACAATCGAGCGCAATGCGTGCGTGTTGCAGATTGAGGCCTTCGAAGAGCAGCGCGCGGCGACGCGGGCGCTGTTGGATGATCTCAATCTCGACGTCGTGGCGGACATGCCGCCCGACCTTTTTGCCGTCCACGGCATATCGATCTAGGGCCGCGGTCGCCGCTCGATCAGATCCACATTTCGATCATCACGACGCCGCTCGTGCCGTAGGAGCCACCGCCGCCGGCATATCCGCCCCCGCCGCCGCTACCGAACACACCGTTCTCCCCTTGGGACACGGTCGAGCCGCGAGACCCGCCGCCCCAAAAGCTCGCGCCGCCCGCGCCAGCGACGCCGGAGAAGGCTCCGCTCTGTCCGTCCTGCCCGCTCCCGCCGGGGATGATGGACCCGCCAAACGGCGAATAAACAGCCGAGTTCCCGCTGCCTCCACCGTTGGCTCCAGCGGATTGTGTTGCGTACTCGAAGTTCGCGCCGGTGCCCGCTCCAGCTACAGCGTAGGTGTTGCCGCCCTGGTAAAATGAACTCGCGCCGCCATTCCCTTGCGGACCACCGCCCGATCCCCCTGTTACGCCGTACTCCTCGCCTCCCGCGACCTGCATGGTGCCGATCACCGTTGCTCCCGCGCCCCCGCCAGCCCCGCTCGCAAAGGTTGCGCCCGGCGTAGTCCCAGACGAATTTGCGCCACCGCCGCCGCCGCAAGTTAGTGTCACCCGGATGGAATAGGTCGGGAATCCCGTGATTATCGGCGCCGTCCAATTTCCCGAAGAAGAGAACGCCCATAGCCTGTAAGAGCCCTGCACCGCGTTGAGGTTCGTCACCTGCCCTTGGAGCACCCCGATGTTGCTCTTGTCGGTCTGCTGCTGCCCGTAGAGAAGCGCGGTCCGGTTCGCCAGCACCTGCTGCGCAATGTTGGAATTGCCGATGCCGCCGTGCGAGGCCCCCGCCGCCTGGCCCTCCACCCTATCGGTCTGCAGCACGGAGTTGACGCCGTTGGTGACCCACACGGCGCCCGGATTGTCGATCAGTGTCCCGCTCATCGTCTCACCCTCAGAATGTTAAAGACCAACTGCCGCTGTATGCACCGCTGCCGGTGAAGGCGAAGCTCGGCACCACCGCGTGCGCAATCATCGGGCTCGGAATAACCAACGCCGCCAGATAGACCCACGCCACCGTGTTATCCCACGTGAAATCCCCGATCGCGCCTGTGTTCCAGCTCGGCGTGCTGCCACCGGTCACCGGGGTGTACCCGCTGAGTGCCACGCACTTCCAGGTTGCCCCGCCGTCCGCGACCGTGTCGCCGATCGTCGCCGACCAGGTCGGATGCGAGCCTCCCGTCGTCCCGGCCACCGTGCATTGCTGGATGTTGCTGTTGGAATCCGTGATCAGTTGCCCGACCACAACCGCCTTGCTCGCCACCCAGGCGGGCGGCGTGGTCGAGCGGAACGGATGCCCGGCGCTATCCTTGACCAGATTGCCGACCGGCTGATTGCTGCTCGCCGCCCAGGCGGAATAGGAGAACCCCACCACCGCCGGAACCGTGACCGCCGCCGAGTTGGAGAACAGCCCAAGCTCCTGGATGGTCTCGCCATAAGCGGCATAGTCGGCCGCCTGAATGGCGAAGGCGAACTGCACCGTCCCGCTGCTCGGGAAGGTCGCAGCGCCGACCGCGTTGTAATACTTCAGCGGCCCCCCGAGATCGGTATCGTTCACGCTCGGCGCGGTATTCCCGCTGCCGAACCCGACTGCAGCGACCTGGTATGCGGTCGCGCCGCTCGCGGTCTCGGCGAACGCCGGCAGGCCGGCATTCACCACCAAATTCCGGCGCTCGCAGAAAAGCGCGCCGTTCCGCCACAGGCGGATGCGCCCGGTCGGCCTGATCATCTCGTTACTCCTGGGGAACGTCGTTGATGACGATTCCGGAATCCGCAACCGCCGGCTCGCCCGAGCCAAAGGTGATCCCGGCCTGATAGAAGTGCGCGTTGTAGAACGGGCTGATCGTCTTCACGTCCGCAATCGCCCAGCCCGGCGCGCCCACGAAATCCGTGACCCGGAGCGGCCTTTCCTGAATATAGTTCGACGCCACGACGGTGAGAAAATCGGTCACCGTCAACGCCGGCTCGCGGATCGGCGGCTCGACGAACCAGAGCGAATCGAGCCACGACCGCGTCGGCTTGAAGAAGTTGATCGCCGCGACCGCAATCGCCTCGGTCATCGCCGTCACCGCGACCGGTGTGAGGTCCCCGGCTTCCTCCAGCGCATCGATATCCGACAGCGTGTCCAGGTTCGTCAGCACATCCCAGCTCGCGGGATAGGTGGTCTGCGCGCCGGTCTCCTTCAGCACCTGCACCCGGAACACGGCCCAGCCCTCATCGGCCGGCCAGCTCGATCCCCCCCAACTCGCCTGCCCCTCGAGGATCGTGGTCACCGGGAAGCCGAGCGCGTTCAGTATGGCCCCGATCGCATAGGGCGTGCCGTGATAGCGATGAATGGCAATCGCCTGCTGAATGAGCTGCACCTGGCTCTCATTGCCGGTGAGCAGCGCATAGAACGGGCTGGAAATGTCGAACTGCCAGGCCAGGAACGGCAGCGCCGAGGCCGGCGCGCCGCTGATCGTATAGACCAGCAGGGGCGAGAGATCGATCTTCCCGAGCCTCTGCCCGACGGCGAGGTGTGCCGCGGTCCGGCTGTCGTTGATCGAGCCCGGCGCGCTCAGGCTGGACCCGCTCATGCCGGCTGGCTCTCCATCGCCGTCTCGTAGGTGATGCTGATCGCCGTGCAGTTGGCCCACTGCCCTGCAGTCAGCACGAACCGGCCGTCGCCCTCAGGCGTCAGCGCCGTCCCCCCGATGTTCGCCGCCAGCGTCACGGTCGCCTCATAGACGCCGCTCACCGAAAGTGCGGCCACCCACTGGCTCGGCACGATATCGTTCTGCACGCTGCCGGCGAGCGTCAGCGCCAGCTCCTGCGCGGCGGCATAGGCGGCCGTCTCGGTCGCACTCGATGGTGCGTTGGCGAACATGGTCACGGTCGCGGTCACCGTGTAATCGACCTCGGCCACCGCCGCCACGCTCACGGTATCCGACAACGGCCTCACCGTCGCCGTGTTCAGGATCGCCACCACCTCGGCGAGCACGCCGCTCGATGCGATCCCGATCGTGTTCGGGCTCGGCGCGGGCTGCACCGTGATCGGCCCGGTCAGCACATAGACATCCACCATCCCGGGCGCGAGGCTCGTCACTTGCGCATCGACGATCGTCGAATCGGCGGTCAGCGCCCAGTACCGGTAGGCGCCGCTCGGGCCGGCGGTCGAGAACTGGTTCGGCGCCGCCTGGATTCTGGTGCGCAGATGATTGTCGCTCTCGCCTTCGGAGCCGCCCACCGTGGCGCTCGTGTTGGCGACACTCGCGATCAGCGCATCGGCGCCGAGCAGGATATCCACCTGGCCGGCGAGGTAGCCGTTGGCCGCACTCCCGGCCGTGGTGCACGTCGCCGCCACGCTGCCGCTGATCGAGCCGGTCGGAATGATCAGCGCCGCATTGGTCGAGAAGATGAAGTTGCCGTCGCTGGTCCCGACCTGCGTCCCCGCCGCCACCGTGAACGGCACCGTGAGCGCCCCGGTCAGCGTGAACTGGATCGTGCAGGTCGCCGCGACACTCGCCAGCCGGCTCACGCCCAAGAGCTGCCCGAGATAGTCGATCGCCGGATACGAGGCGAACGCCAGCAGGCTTTGCTGCCCCGTGTACTGGATCGCGTTCCGGACCAGCGCTTCCCGGTAGGCGTAAAGGTTGATCAGCAGCCGCTCGACCTGCGCCGGGTAAAGGCTGCGCCCGGTCACCTGCTCGAACATGGCGATCATGTCGGCCAGGATCAGATTCGGGTCGAGCCCGTCTGCGTCGCTGAGGAAGACCGGCGGCGGCAGGCTGGAAATCGATGTTCCACTCATCTCAAATTGTCACCGAGGTTACTTGCGGGGCCAGCGCGCCGATCGTGCCGCCCGCCGGCTGCCTGCCGCCCAAGTCGATCTGCCACGTCACGTTCACCGTGAGGCTGCCGAGCGCGCTTGCACCAACCGGCTGCGCCGTCACGTTCAGCACCTTCAGCCTCGGTTCCCAGGTCTCCAGCGCCGCCGTGACGGTCCCGACAATCGCCGGCATCGCGGCGTTCATCGGCCGGTCGATGAACTGCGTCAGATCGCATCCGAAGGTCGGCCGCCACGGATCCTCGCCCGGCATCGTGCCAAGAATCACGGATATCGCCTGCCCCACATCGGCGAGCCCCTGGACGACGTGCCCGATGCCCGCGCCCGTGCCACCTCCCGCCGTCGCATCGAGCATCAGACTCCAATCGGCCGATATGATATCGGCGAGGGTAACCGCGCTGCCGCTCATGTATTCGGCACCGGCGGCCCGGATGTCCCGCCGCCGCTCTGCACATCGCTCGTATCATGTGTGCTGAGGTTGACCGGGCTTCCCGTGCCGAATTTTGCGGTCACTTCACCGGTCGCTTGCATGGTGCCTGTGACCGCGGCATCGCCGTTCCCCCACGTTCCGCTCGTGGTGCCGATGGTGCCCGCCACGAGCAGATTGCAATTCATCGTTCCCGTTCCGTTGTTATTGAGCTTGAAGCTCGCACCGATGGCATCCTGCATCAGCGCCGTGCCGTCACTCCCGAGCACCACCTGGTTGCCCTTCCCGGTGCTGACATTGGCGGCGCCGCCGCTCACCACGGCCGCGGTCAGCACGTGCGCGGCGCGGTCGTATCGCAGCACCGTCCCGTCGCTGAACTCCACCCCGAACGTGTTGGCCGAGGCCCACTCCGGCGGCAC
>JBOHMF010000311.1:0-5544 GCA_050730055.1 Allostellaceae bacterium | reverse complement strand
ACCCCGGGCTCGATCTCGCCCCCGATTTTGCGCTCCCCGGCATTGCCGCGCTCGAACTGGCCGTGCGCGCGCCGCGCGAGACCGCTGCCTACCTCGCCGGGCAGGGCATCGCCTTCACCACCCTCTCCGACGGCAGCCTCGCCGTGCCGGCAGAGGCGGCGAACGGCGCCATCCTGATGTTTTTGCAGGCGTGACAATCATCTCAGCCCGATCGCGAGGGCGATCTGCCGACGGATCGTCCGAAGCTGCGGGTCGGTAATGCGCGAAGGCGTCGGCCGCACGCGCGCCGCCGAGGTCGTGGCCACGCAATGCGACAGCGCATGGCAGCGCTTTGGACAGCCGTTCTGCGGCGTCGGATCGATCACCAGAGACAGTTCCGGGATCGCGAGATGCTCGTCCTCGGTCAGCGGCACCAGGATCACGTTCGGATAGGAGTGATCGAACAGGTCGTCATCCTCGACAACGACCGCCGGGCGGAGCTTGTTCGGCTCCTTTGGCAGAGCGTCCCGCCAATCGACAATGACGATCTGCCCGGCGGAGAAGGTCGCCAAACCTCATGCTCCCTCGCGCCTGGGGGTGCCCCAATCCTCGTAGAACGCGGCGGCCTCTGGCGAGGTCGCAATGTATTCGCCGACCACTTTGCTCCGTTGGCGGATTCGCTCACGGCGCAGGCGCGTAGCAGCTTCTGCGGCGATTTCGCGGAGATAGGTCGAAAGCCCGATCCGGCGCGCTCGCGCCTCCGCCTCCAGCGTCTCGCGGACCTCGTCATCGAGCCGGACAGAGATCGGCATACTCATAGGAAATCCCTGCGTAGCTCTGATGGTACTACATAAGCGTAGCGCACAGGCATTCAAGCCCGCGCGCCACGCTTCACACGTTAAACCGAAAGTGCAGTATATCGCCGTCCTGGATCACATAATCGGCGCCTTCAAGGCGCATCCGGCCGGCCTCGCGGGCGCCCTGCTCGCCGCCGTGGGCGGCAAAATCCCCGTAGGAGATCGTCTCGGCGCGGATAAAGCCCTTCTCGAAATCGCTGTGGATGTGCCCGGCCGCCTGCGGCGCCAGGGTGCCCTGCGCCACTGTCCAGGCGTGTGCCTCCTTGGGGCCGACGGTGAAGAAGGTGACAAGGCTCAAGAGTTCATAGCCGGCACGGATGACGCGGGCGAGGCCGGTTTCGGCGAGACCGAGCACGGCGAGAAACTCGCGCCTCTCGTCCTCGGCAAGCTGCGCCACCTCGGCCTAGATCGCCGCCGAGATCACCACCGAGGATGCGCCCTTCCCGGCAGCCCGGCGGGCGACCCGCCGGCTCTCCTCATTGCCCGCGGCGGCGCTCGCCTCCTCCACATTGGCGATATAGAGCACCGGCTTGGCGGAGAGCAGGTTGAGCCCCTTCAGGATCTCGCGCTGCTCGGAGGAAAGCGCGGCCTCGCGCGCCGGCCGACCATCGCGCAAGCCGGCAAGGACTGGCTCGGCCACCGCAAGTTGCGCCCGTGCCTCGGCATCGCCGCCGCGGGCGCGCTTTTGGAGCGCTGCGGCGCGCCGTTCCAGGCTTTCGAGATCGGCGAGCATCAGCTCGGTCTCAACCGTCTCGGCATCGCGCAGCGGGTCGACCGAACCCTCGACGTGGGCGACATCGGGATCGGCAAAGCAGCGCAGCACATGGGCGATCGCATCGACCTCGCGGATGTGGCCGAGAAACTGGTTGCCGAGACCTTCGCCGCGGGCGGCGCCGCGCACCAGACCGGCGATATCGACAAATTCGAGCTGGGTCGGGACGATCTTTTTTGATTTGGCCAGCCGGGCGCAGATATCGAGCCGCGCATCGGGCACCGCGACGCGGCCGATATTGGGGGCGATCGTCGAGAACGGGTAGTTCGCCGCCTCGGCCGCGGCGGTCGCGGTCAGCGCGTTGAACAGGGTGGACTTGCCGACATTGGGCAGCCCGACGATGCCGCAACTGAAACCCATCGCCGCTAGCGCTCCGGGGCGGGCGGCGCGAGGCGCGCCACTTCGCTCATAAAGGCGTCGGGCGCCCCCGACAGCAAGAGCCCGATCGCCGCCGCCGCCGCCGCGACAAGCGGCGCCACCCACTCTTCCGCTTCTTCGGCGGGGAAATTCTGCAAGACGTAAGGGAGGACGAGGTCCCTGATCCCCGGATGGCCGATGCCGATCCGCACCCGCCAGTAATCGGGACCCAGATGCGCGTCGATCGAGCGCAGACCATTGTGTCCGGCATTGCCGCCGCCGCGTTTGACGCGGAGCTTGCCGGGTCTGAGATCGAGTTCGTCGTGGATGACGACAACCTCCTCCGGCGCCAGTTTGAAAAAGCGCGCCGCCGCCCCGACCGATTCGCCGGACAGGTTCATAAAGGTCTGCGGCTTCAACAGGAGGCGGCGCGCGCCGGCAATCGTCCCCTCCGCAACCTCGCCCTTGAAGCGGTTGCGAAACGGCGTAAAGCCGTGCCGGCGGGCGATCGCCTCGGCTGTCATAAAGCCGATATTGTGGCGGTTGCGGGCGTATTGCGCACCCGGATTGCCGAGGCCGACAATGAGGCGCATCAACCGCCGGGCAGAGAGGGGTTCCCGATCATCCGGCTGCCGGAGTCTCCGGAATGGGGGCCGGTGTCGCGGCGGCGGCCTGCGTCTCCTCGCGGGCGCCCGAGGAGCCGGCAACTGTCGCGATCGTGAAATCGCGCTCGGTGATCGTCGCGCGCACCCCATCCGGCAGGGCGACCGCGCTGATGTGGACACTGTCGCCGATGTCGAGACCGGCAAGATCGACGACAATCCGCTCGGGGATGCGATCGACCGGGCAGTCGAGTTCGATGCCGCGCCGGACAATGTTGAGGATGCCGCCGCGGCGCAGCCCGGTCGATGCCTCCGGGTTTGTGAAGACGACCGGCACCGTCACCCTCACCCGGCTGTGCGTCGCCACCCGCATGAAATCGACGTGAAGCGGCTTGTCGGTGACCGGATCGCATTGGACCTCGCGCGGCAGCGTGCGATGCACGGCGCCGTCGAGCGCGACATCGATGAGGCCGGCGAGAAAACCGGGGCGCGAGAGGGCGCGGGACAATTCCGCCGGATCGAGGCTGATCGGCACCGGCTCCTCTCCCGCACCATAGAGGACGGCCGGCAGGCGACCGCCGCGACGCGTCGCGCGGGCACCGCCCTTGCCGGCGCGAAGGCGCGGCTCGGCGCGCAGCGTCATGATCTCGGGCATCAAAACTCGCTCCTTTTCGGTTCCATAGAAGGGGCCGCGGACAACCGATTCAAGCATCGGGGCCGCACGGCGGCATCGGCCTCAATCAAACAGGCTGGAGACCGAGCGCTCCTCGCTGATGCGGCGGATCGCCTCGGCCAACAGCGGGGCGATCGTGACCTGGCGGATGTTGCGCGCCGCCCGCACCGCGGCGGTGGCGACGATGCTGTCGGTCATGACCAGCATCGCGATCGGCGAGGCAACCACCCGCGCCACCGCACCGCCCGACAACACTCCGTGCGTGACATAGGCGTAGACATCGGCGGCGCCGGCATCGATCAGCGCCTCGGCGGCATTGCAGAGGGTTCCGGCGCTGTCGACGATATCATCGACAAGGATGCAGCGCCGCCCCTCGACATCGCCGATGATGTTCATGACCTCGGAGACGCCGGCGCGCTCGCGGCGCTTGTCGATGATGGCGAGATCGGCGTCGAGCCGGCGGGCGATCTGGCGGGCGCGAAAGACACCGCCGACATCGGGCGAGACGATGGCGAGGTCGGACCCGGCGTGGTGCTCCCGGATGTCCTTCACCAGCACCGGCTCGGCATAAAGATTGTCGGTCGGGATGTCAAAAAAGCCCTGGATCTGCCCGGCGTGGAGATCGAGCGTCAGCACCCGGTCGGCGCCGGCGGTGGTGATCAGATTGGCGACGAGCTTGGCCGAAATCGGGGTGCGCGGCCCGGATTTGCGATCCTGCCGGGCGTAGCCGTAATAGGGCAGGACGGCCGTTGCCCGCCGCGCCGAGCCGCGCCTCAGCGCGTCGAGCGCGACCAGCAGCTCCATCAAATGGTCGTTTGCCGGATAGGAGGTCGGCTGGATCACAAAAACATCCTCGCCGCGCACATTTTCCTGGATCTCGACAAAGATCTCCATATCGGAGAAGCGGCGCACGCTGGCCCTGGTCAGCGGCAGGCCGAGATGGGCCGCGATGGCTTCGGCCAAAGGCCGATTGCTGTTGCAGGCGAGGATTTTCATGACCCGGCGTCGCGCGTTCGCCTCCTTGTAACAAAGCCGCCGCCGGGTGACAATCGCCCAGCCTGACCCGACGCATGACAGGCGCTGCCGCAGGTTGGCCCGGCCCTTCGGGCGCCGGCGCGACGGACCCGGGCTTGAGGAGGAGTCTGCGATGACACGCCATCCCTATCTTTCGGGTTTTGGCAACGAGCAGGCGAGCGAGGCCTTGCCAAACACCCTGCCGCGCGGCCAGAACGCGCCGCAACAGCCGCCGCGCGGCCTTTACACCGAGCAGCTCTCAGGGACGCCCTTCACCGCACCGCGCGCGCAGAACCGCCGCTCCTGGCTCTACCGCATCCGCCCCTCGGCGATGCACCCGCCATTCCGACCGCTCGGCGACGGCCTCATCCGCGGCACGCCCTTTGCCGAGGTTGCGGCGCCGCCAAACCGGCTGCGCTGGGACCCGCTGCCCTTTCCGGACGCGCCGGCCGATTTTATCGACGGTCTCGTGACCTTTGGCGGCAACGGCGATCTCTCGCTGCGCGCCGGCATGGCTGTCCATCTCTACTGCGCGACACGCCCGATGGCGCGGCGCGTCTTTTACAATGCCGACGGCGAACTCTTGATCGTCCCGCAGCAGGGGCGGCTGCGGCTTGTCACCGAATTCGGCCTTGTCGAGGCGGCGCCGGGCGAGATCGCCGTCGTGCCGCGCGGCGTCAAGTTCCGCGTCGATCTGCCCGAGGGGTCTGCCCGCGGCTATGTCTGCGAGAATTACGGAGCCCTGTTCCGCCTCCCCGAACTCGGCCCGATCGGCGCCAACGGTCTCGCCAATCCCCGCGACTTTGAAACGCCGGCGGCCGCCTTTGAGGAGGTGGACGAGCCGCACCAGGTCATCGCCAAGTTCGAGGGCCGTCTGTGGGCGGCCGAGCTTGATCACTCGCCGTTTGATGTCGTCGCCTGGCACGGCAACTACGCGCCCTACAAATACGATCTCGCGCGCTTTGCCGCGGTCGGCTCGGTCAGCTTTGACCACCCCGATCCCTCGGTCTTCACCGTGCTGACCAGTCCGAGCGAAATCGCCGGCACCGCCAATGTCGATTTTGTGATTTTCCCGCCGCGCTGGACGGTGGCGGAGCACACCTTCCGCCCGCCCTGGTTTCATCGCAACGTAATGAGCGAATTCATGGGTCTCGTCCACGGCGTCTATGACGCCAGGGCGGCGGGCTTTGTGCCGGGCGGGGCGTCGCTGCACAATTGCATGGCCGCTCACGGCCCGGATCGCGAGACCCATGCGCGAGCCAGCACCGAGGCGCTGGCACCGCGCAGGAT
>JBOHMF010000310.1:0-5547 GCA_050730055.1 Allostellaceae bacterium | reverse complement strand
CTCGCGTCGGGTCAAGCAAAATCGGTCGCCCGCCCGGACTTATGCGCCACTTACTGGCGGGGTGCGGGGCAAAGCCCCGCGTATTGTGTTGGCGAAAGTCACGGCAGCGTTTTTGAACAAACTGCCGCGCCGGGCGAGGCGGACCGTGCGCCCTCAGTCCGTCGCCGAAAGGAGCCGCTCCGTCTCGTCCAGGATCGCTGCGGCGAGCCGGCGCCCCTCGGCTCCGGCCTGGCCCGCGAGCCCGAGGACGCGATGCTCTTCGGCCATCGCCGCCGCGGCGTCAGGCCAAGGCGGGTCGGCCGCTTCCCGCAACCGGGCAAGCAGAGCCGCAAGCTCGGCAACGGGGTCGGGAGCCGCGGGTGCGTCAACGGGTTCGGCAGAGGCGAAGAGATCACGTTGTGCGGCGACTCGGGGCATGAGGGCAGGATAGCGCCAACCGCGTTATCGCGGCACCCTGATCCGCCGGAAGAGGAACGTCTTGAATGAGCGATCCGATCCTGTCCGACTATCTGAACAAGATCGCGCGTAGCGGCTGGAGTGCCGGCCGAAGCGGTTTCGTGGCTGTTGAGCCGGGTATCGCGGAGTGCCGAGGCGAGGTGCAGGATCGTTGCGGGTCGGTTGCCGGAGCTTGTCCGGTCTGGGTGGCGCCGCCGACCGCGACGGTGCCCGCGGGGTTTGAGGGAGGAGCGAGCCGAGCGGGCGCGACGTTTTCTTGACGCAATGGGTAGGCCAGCAGGATGATGCCTTGCGCCGGAGGATGTGAGGGCGGGCTCTGGAAGCCGCGCGGGAGGACGTTGAGCGCTCAGATATGCAAACTGGCGGCGTTCGCAATGCTCGCGGCATTGCCCGTGGTCTCTGCAGCAGCGCGACCGCCGCCGTCGCTGACAGAGACTCAGCCGGTCCCGGGCTGCTACCTCCGTTTGGACTGGGGTATTTCGAGCGGGACGAAGCTCCCTAGCGCAGCCCCGCTGGAGACGCCGATGGGACCTGTGCCAGAATGCCCTGGTGCCGAGGAGGCGACAGCAGGCTTTGCCTGGAGCTTCGAAATCCACAAGTTCATCACGCCAAGTGAAGGCTATTTCGTCATGGGAACCATGGGGCGGAGCTACGCCGGCAGTTCGATAGAGACGAGGCGCCCTACGCCCGCCGAAGCGTGTCGCCTGGTTGGGGCCGGTCCGCCTGTGTCGGTCACGGAAGGCGGCGATCTGGTCGTATGCGGAAAGGTTTCATTGGAGAAGTAGCCGGTGGGCGAGCGCGAGACTCGGCGGCCGCGGGCGGCGACTCCAACTACGCCCGGAGAGGGGTGTTGTTTATGCCTCCTATCGAGGTGACCATGCTCCTTACGGAGGGAGACGTTGAGAACGCCGAGCGGATAAGGGAGACTACGGACGCACCCAACAATGCTCAGGCCGTGAGCATCGCGCTGGCGCTGACGAGGTTCGTCGTCGACGAAATTCAGCGCCAGAAGCGGCTTCTCCTCGAGCGGCCGGACGGCACCCTTGAAAAGGTCTCGATGGATGAGTTGGACCGGGTGGCGAAACAGCATTGGGGGGATTCCGACCGTGGCTCTGCGAGCTGACGAGCCCAGGCACGCGGATTAACCTACCCGTATCGAGGCTAGGCCATCTCGAATCGCAGGGACTCTACCAGCGGGGCAAGTCGCGGGACGGCGCTTCCGACGACGCAGGTATACTTGCGCAACGGGTCCGGGCCGCGTGCATCCACGCTGCGTGGGCCTCCGGATGCCGTGGCAGCAATCCAAAAGAACATCGGGTATTTCAACATTTGGAGTATGTCCATACTGGCGGGGCTCGTCCTGCTTTGCTTGGTGATTCCTGTGTTCTTCGAACACCCGCTTACGGTATGGGCACTGGTCCCGAGCTACATCGTGGCTGCGGGGTTAGCCGGATTCACGGCCCTAAGAATTAAGGTGCCGGGTGCAGACATCGCACTTGGCGAGTCGCGGACCGTCCAGGAGTCTGGCGCTCCCGCGTTGCAGAAGGCGATGCTGGGGCTCCTTGTCGTAGCCGTTGTGATGCTGGGGTTGCTCGTTTGGCGCGCGTTTTTCTGAGCTGCGGTCTTCGGTCGGCGGTCCCGCGGGCGATCTTGTCGCGAAGCGTCTCGCGCCATCACCGCCCCGGTTTCGCTTTTTTGTGCCGTGAGCCCGCTACGCTTTGCCTCCGAGGACGGACCTGATTTCAATGCAGCCACCGGGGCTTGCTCTTTCCCTCGCCGCCAATATCTCCCAACCTGCTCGCCTGGTGCGCTTGAGTCGCGTTCGGGCCAACGCGGCACAATGTTCCCCACGGACGCTCGCCATTCAACGTGTCGCGCGACGTGTCACGCCAGGGGGCGAATCGACTGCCCCCTCTCATCCAGGATTGCCGCCGCCGATTGTCCGCTCGCCAGCATGCGAAGTCGCTGCACGACAGGGTGGCGTCACAAACATCACCGCCGGCTGCCGACCTCGTCGATATGAATGAGCAGATCCGCAGGATCCTCGTAAACGCGAATCGCACCGGCCCGCCAGAGCTCATCTGATCCGTAGCCGCCGCTCAGAAGCCCGACCCCGAGCGCACGCGCCCGGACCGCCGCGAGCATGTCCCAGATCGAATCACCGACAACAATGCACCTTTCAATCGCCACGCCCAACCGTTCCGCGGCGGCGATGAAAAGATCGGGATCGGGCTTGGCATGTTTCACTTCATCGCGCGTCACGACCGCGGCATGTTTCGGATCGACGCCGATTGCGGTGAGATTGATAGCAGCCGTCTCCATCCGGCCGCTGGTCGCGATCGCCCAGGGAGTGCCGGCATCGGTCAGCCATGCCAGAAGCTCCCGCGCGCCCGGAAGCGGCCGGACCGTGCTCCCGTACCGGGCATAGGCTTGCGCATGTCCGCGGCGCAATCGTTCCGCTCGCTCGGCGCTCACCTCGAGGCCGGTCTCGCGAAGCAACTGATTCATGAAAAGCCCGCCGCTCATCCCGACCTTGCGATGAATGCGCCAGACGGAAAGCTCAATCCCTTCCGCGTCGAGCGATTCCTTCCAGGCAAGAACGTGCTGATAGACGCTGTCCACGAGCGTGCCGTCGAGGTCGAACAGCCAGCCTTGCTCGATCAGCATCGCCAACCTTTCCCGCCGGCCGGCCAATGGACAGGATTTTGAGTGGTAGCGGCGGGCGGATTTGAACCACCGACCAAGGGATTATGATTCCGGTGCAAGATCCAGGTTGTCAATCCCGTTTGGCAGTTTCAGAGTGAAATCCCTGGTCAAGCATTTCAATGGCCTGCCAGAGCGCTGCCAAACGCCGGCCTGCCTGTTTCGTTATCCGAAGGCCGGCCGACCGCCCCGTAGGGCTGTCTCGCGGGACCCGCGGGAGGAAGACGGTGTTAAGCCTGTCGGGCGAACAGCGATAGTCGCCAGTCTTGAGCGGGACAGTGTGCGGCTCGAGGCGGCGGCCCGAGTCAACTCATGCCAGCCGATCCCTCTAGCTCCAGGGGCGCACTCTGCCTCGCGCCCAGGAAAGAGGGCGGCTGGTTTTGATCCGGGCCGCCGCCGCGCCGCAAGAGTGTCCGAAGTGTCGGGACGGAGGAGTGGGTCTGTCCGGATGGAAATTCGGACCCCGTCATTCCTCCGGCACGCCGGCCTTGCGCAGCCCTTCCGCTAGACGTGCGACGAGCGCGACCGCAGCGCCCCTCCCGACGCCGCTCATGAGGCAAGCGATGGTTGGCTCGTCACCGGATTCCTTGAACCGTCGAACGCACTCCGCGGCTTCCTCGACCCGGCCGAGATGGCCGCACAAGCTCAGCTTCAAACGCAACGCCGGCATCCCACAATTTTCTCGCAGCGCTTCTTCGGCCCACCGTAACGCAACCTCGTAGCGGCCCGCCGTAAAGTGCGCGACTCCAAGCGTGGTACAGAAGGAAAACATCCCAGGATCGAACGGGCTGAGGCGGATCGCTTGCTCTACCGATGAGATCGCCTCTTCGGGCTGATTGAGATAAGCGAGAACTAGCGCGCGATGCCCAAAGGCCAGAGCGAAATATGGATTCAGCACGATCGCGTGGTCGAGGGCGCTAAGCGCCGCGTCGTTGTCACCGGCGAGGACAGCTAGGGTTAGCCCAGCAAAATCGAGGACCAGAGGATCGTCGCCGCCGGCGGCAATCGCCTGCCGTGCCATGCGGATTCCTTCCTCGACTTCCCTGCCGCCGGCAGGGATCCAGTGGCGCTGATACCGCATCATTTGCGACAGGCCGAGCCGTGCCATCGCCGGCGCGTAGCCGGGATCGAGTTCCAGTGCTCTGCGTGCCAGCCGGACCGATTCAGCCATGCTCTGCTCAGTGCGCTTAAATACCTGTGCCTGTGCGCGCAGATAGAGGTCGTATGCATCAAGACTTTCAGTTGGCTTTCGTCCAGCCCGTTCGATTTCAGCGAGGCGCAGCTTCGGCTCGATCGCCCCGGCAACCCCCGACGCGACACGGTCCTGCAAATCGAAGATATCATCCAGGGTGCCGTCAAAACGCTCAGCCCAGATATGCGCAGCGGTTGCAGAGTCTATCAACTGACCAGCGATGCGTACCCGCCTTCCGATTTTTCGCACGGAGCCGTCGAGCAAATAGCGTACCCCCAGTTTGCGCGCCATCTGATTGACGTCCCCTGCGCGGCCCTTGTGTGTGAGTCTCGAATTGCGCGCGATCACAAAGAGCCACGAAAAGCGGGCGATGGCCGTCGTGATCTCTTCGACCATGCCGTAGACGAAGTATTCCTGCTCCGGGTCGCCGGTCACATTTTTGAACGGTAGCACTACAAGCGATGGTTTTTCCGACCGTGGCAACGGGTCGTGCGCAGCACCGGTCGCGAATATGTCGTCGGCTACTTCGGTGACTTCGCCGATGAAGCGTACGCCCTTGCGGATAAAAGTACGGACAAGCCGCTGCGCGGTACCATCGTCGCCCACCGCGTGACGCACTGCGTTGATTCGCGTTGTCAAGGCGGACTCCGAGACGATCCGACTGTGCCAGACTGCGCGCAGCATATCGTCCTTGCTGACCACCCGATCGCGGTTAAGCACGAGGAAGGCCAGCAGATCGAAGGCCTTGGGTTCGAGATCGACCAGTTCGCGACGGCGCCGCAACTCGCGCCGTCCTATGTCAAGCCGGTGGTCGCCAAACGCCAGAACCACGTCCGCCCCCAGGAAACTCCCACCCCTTTTCGGTGTAACATAAGCCTCCCGTAAGGGAGAAAAAAGCCCGCCGTAAAGCAGAAAACCGGCCCCTGGAGCATTAGTGGCAGGCCTCAGCATCAGGAGAAGGTGATCCATGAGACCTCGGATCGGTTTAGTCTCTGCTCCATGGCGCGAAGTTTGGGTTCCGGTCCTTTACTGCTGTTTGCTCCAGACTGGGAGAACAGTGATGCCCGGGGGTTGCGGTTTCTCCTCGCGTCGAGACGCCGGTCGGGCGAAAAGCAGGAAGAAATCCGGGCCGAAGCACATCTTGGTTGGGGCGGGCGAAAAACTTAAACGCAGCAGTCTCAGTATTCTCCTCGTGA